>JAITPP010000007.1 GCA_031289385.1 Prevotellaceae bacterium
GAAGTGCATGCTGCCGACTTTTCGACAACAACAAGCATCATTATTAAGATTATTGTTATAATGTTTTTCATTTTTTATTTAGTTTATAAAGTTTGTATTCAGTAGTTCAGTATTCCGTATTCCGTAGTTCCGTATTCCGTATTCCGTAGTTTAGTATTCCGTATTCAGTAATTCCGTAGTTCAGTATTTCGTAATTTGTAATTCGTAATTCGTAATTGTTTTTCATTCTTCATTCTTAACTCTTCATTCTTCATTCTACAAGTCGTGCGGGTGGGCGGTTGTAATTCTAATAATCTTTTGTGCTCCGCACTTTGTTTGTTTCGTTTTTTTCATAGGGCGTTGCCCTATGCTGAAATAAGTTGCCCTTTCAGGGCACGTAATTTCATAATTGTTTTTAATTCTTCATTCTTAACTCTTCATTCTTCATTCTTAATTGTTTTTACGGTGTGCTGAATAATCTACTCCATCGTATGTTTTTTGGGAACGATTTTTCGGTGTCGGACGAAAACCAGATAAATGCAGGTCTGCCTACTACATGGTCTTCGGGAACGTAGCCCCAATATCGCGAATCGAGCGAATTGTGCCGATTGTCGCCCATCATCCAATAGTAATCCATTTTGAATGTGTATTTGTTTGTTTTTTCTCCGTTTATATATATTTCTTCATCTTTTATTTTCAAATCGTTGTGTTCGTAAATATCAATAATTCGGCTGTAAAACGGGAGGTTATCGGTTGTAATTTCGATTGTTGTTCCTTTTTTGGGAATCCATATAGCTCCGTAATTATCAACATCCCAATTGTAGCGTTTGTCGAACGGGAACAATGTTTTTGCCGATGGATCGGGATTGTTTGTAATTCGCTCGATGCTTACTACGTTGGGCAGTTTTTTAATTCTGTCGGCGTTTTCTTGTGTGAGTGCGATGCCGAAAGCATCTCGGCGATCGCTGCGCGAAACGTCCATATCATCCCAAATGGTATTGGTTATTGCTCTGCCGTCGGTTTGTATTCGGTAGCGGTATTGTTTTTTGGGAATATTCTGTTGTATTTTTCCGTTAACGTAAACATCGCCGTCGATTATTTTAAGACTGTCGCCGGCTATTGCTATGCAGCGTTTTACGTAATGATCTTTTTTATCTACGGGGCGAACTATGTATTCCGATGGAATGTTTGCGTTTGCGCCGTTACCGCGTCTCCATTCGTAAAAGTCCATCGTGGGAGCTTTCACAAAAACCGTGTCGCCATGCGGAAAATTGAATACTACAATATCATCGCGTTTTATTTTTCGTAATCCCGGAAGGCGTTTATAATCCCACTGTATCCATTCGAGATATGATTTTGTGATTTGTGTAAACGGCAATACGTTGTGTACCAACGGAAACGAGAGTGGCGTGTTGGGAACTCGCGGTCCGTATGTAATTTTATCTACAAACAGATAATCGCCTATAAGCAAGGATTTTTCCATCGAGCCTGTTGGGATTGTGTATGCTTCAACAAAAAATATTCGTATGAAAGTTACTGCAACAACTGCAAAAATTATTGCATCAATCCATCCGCGTACGCCTTTTGCTTCGCCTTTTTTATCTTTCCAAAAAGCCCATTTCACTTTTCGGCTGATGTAAATATCGTAAATTACGGCTAAACCTAAAAACCAAAACGGACTGCCAAGCCATATCACAAAAAGGATGTACAAGAACGCAACTATTCCGAATTTTACCCATTTGTTTTTGAAAATGTCAAAATATTTTTTCAATTTTTTCATGTTTTATAATATTTTAATTAATATGCTAATGTGTTAATATGTTAATGTGTTAATATGCTAATGTGTTTAATTCTTCGTTCTTAATTCTTCGTTCTTAATTCTTAATTCTTCATTCTTCATTCTTTCGCCCCTAAATCCCCTAAAGGGGACTTTTTCTGCATTGCCTAAATTTTCCGTACTGCCAAACTCCCCATTTAGGGGGCTGGGGGCATTTTCAATTCTTCAAGTCGTGCGAGAATGCGACAATAATTCTAAAAATGTTTGTGCTTCGCACTCTTGTTTGTTTCGTTTTTTTTATAAGGCGTTGCCCTATGCTGAAATAAGTTGCCCTTTCAGGGCACGTAATTTCGTAATTCGTAATTGTTTTTCATTCTTCATTCTGTTTTAAAGGCATAAAGGTATAAAATAATTTGCTAATGTGGTTACTCAAAAAAAACAAATGATTTATTGAAAACTATTAAAACCATTAAATATTAATTTTTATTAATGTGTATCAGCAAGTTGCATAAATAAACTTTTGTATTTATATTGTGTACCTTTTATACCAACGACTAAATACCAACTACTAACGACTAAATACTAAATACTAAATACCAACTACTAACGACTAAATACCAACTACTAACGACTAAATCCCAACTACCAACGACTAAATACTAAATTCCAACGACTATTTCGCAGTATTTATGCTTTCTATTGCAACAAGTCTATCCCAGCGATCGTGTATTCCTTTGTAATAAACGCTGACGGTGTAATCGTTTTCTGTTTGTGCAAAACTGTCGTCGAAAAAATCCGACACGAAATTCATTTTATTATCAACAGCAACGTATTTGTAGTTGTAATAACCCTGTTTAAGCAGTAACGTGGCTTCGTATGCTTGTCGGCTTTCGTTGTATTCCATACGACATTCGGATTTCAATCCCCAATCGCTTAATGCGCCGTAAATATATATTGTGGTGTTCGGCTGAGGATTTGGATTTTCGATAGTAAAATAAACGTTCAAATAATCGGATTCCAGATTTTTGTCGGTATTATTTTTATTCATCCTATCGGATTCGATAAGATATTTACCGTTTATATCGCGTTTGTATTCATAAACTTCTTTGTTGTTTTCTTTATCAATATTGAGTAAAATGTGATATTGGCGATTTTGATTTACAATTTTATTTACACCTTCGGCGTTGTATGCAAGGTTGCGCGTGTCGAACAGGCGATATTCGTTTTCGCCTTTAAAGATGTTTTTTGTTGCATTTGAATAATCGACAGTTAAATTATTTTGAAATGTGATTGCAGGCAAATCGTGTGCCGGCATGCGTTGCGAATTTTGTTCCACTCGCAGTTTAAGTTCGCTGTACGGATTTTGCAAATGCAAACTTCCGCGATTTACCGAAAATTCTAATTGTTGTTTTCCATCGTTGCCGTAACTTACTATATGTCGATATTTTAATGTTAATGCGACTTTGTTTTCAAAAATTTTAAATCCTTTCTGAAAAACGGGCTCATTATTGTTGTATCTGTCGTAAACTTTCAGCAGATAATTTCCTGATGTTACTATTTGCACATCTTCGTTGGGAATTGTGAAAGTGTAATTTTTGTAATATACGCTTGTGTTTATCGACGAGTTGAAATTGTACAAATTATTTTCGGAAAATCCTTTCATATAATCGCCAACAAACAAATTGTCTTCTTCCCAATCGGCATTGCAATGTTTTATCACATAAAAAAAGTCGCGCGTATCTTCCGATAAATCGTCGAACATAAAAGTGATAGTTTCGTTGCTGCCAAGTTCTATATACGGCTCTGACATTTCGTTTCCTGTTTTGTACGCCATAACGGTTCGGATATTATCGTCAAAGCAAAAATCTTTAAATCCGAAACGTTTGTTCATTTCAAATTCGGCTTGTGCAAAAATATTTGCCGAACACAACATTACGTACATTATCAATAGTATCTTTTTCATATAAAATTTTCTAATAATTAACTAAAATTTTTCTAATAATTAACCATTAATCATTAACCACTAACCACTAACAATTAACCATTATTTTTCTTCTTATTCATAATTTCGTTTTGTCGGTTTATGCTTTCTGCGTGAATTGCATCAAGAACATCGCGAATAAACGCCGCGCTAAGGTTAAGGCGATTTGCCCGCGAAAGTATTCTTTCTACAACATTATTCCAGCGTTGTCCTTGAAAAATCGAAACATTGCTTTGTTGTTTTATTCGTCCTATTTCTTCGGCGAGTTTCATTCTGCGGCTCAGCAGTTCAAACATATCTGAGTCTATTTGATCAATTTCGGAACGGAATTTGCTTAGCGAATATGAAAAAATAGAATTATCGTTATTAGCATCCCGCCATTTTAGCGTGTCGAGAAGTGTTTTTAATTCGTTGGGCGTGATTTGTTGATTTGCATCACTCCACGCGGCAGACGGACATATATGCGTTTCTATCATCAAACCGTCGTAATTTAAGTCGGCTGCGGTTTGCGATACGGCAAGCAAATTTTCGCGATTGCCGCAAATATGCGATGGATCGCAAATAATTTTCATATCGGGAAATTGTCGGCGAATATCAAAAATCAAATACCATAAAGGTGTATTTCGATATTCGCTATATCCGTATGCCGAAAATCCGCGATGAACGAGCCAAATATTTTCTATTCCCCGCGCGTGGGCAATTCGTTCTACTGCGCCAGCCCACAGCGACATATCGGGATTTATCGGATTTTTTATTAATACTTTAACTTTCGTGCCTTTTAAAACGCTTGCAATTTCTTTTACATAAAACGGATTTACGGTTGTACGTGCGCCAATCCAAATATAATCAACTCCGTAAGCAAGCGCTTTGTGAGCGTGTTCGGCATTTGCCACTTCAATAGCTATAGGCAGCCCTGTGATTCGCTTTGCCGTTGCAAGCCACATCAATCCGAGTTCGCCGACACCTTCAAACGATTCGGGATTGGTTCGCGGTTTCCATATTCCTGCTCGCAAAATATCCACTTTTTGCGTTTCTGCAAGTTTTGTGCAGGTTATTATTGTTTGTTCTTCTGTTTCGGCGCTGCACGGTCCCGAAATTATTATCGGACGTTTCATTGTAATTTATTTATCTTAATATTAATTTTTGTTGATATATAAATTTTGTTTCTTATTAATTTTCATTTTATTCAAAATAGTTTTGGATGATCTTCTTCAAGTTTTTGTAAAATTGTTGATATTATTGTTTCACGAAAAAATTTCGTTTTTTTTGTAATTTTATATTTACTACAAAAGTTTGTAATCACACTCATTTCGGTATCGTTAAATACTATTGTCTGGCGATGTGTTCGTTTTGGTTTTTTCAAAACATGAGGCTCGGTTTTCTTTTTTTTCTTTGCCATAATTTATTTTATATAACTGTTTCCTTTTTCTACGGCTTTGCTTATATGGTCGCAAATATTTTCTTCGCCTATTTTTTCCGTCAATCCTGATACTTTAAGCATTTGCCGCACTCGTTCGTTCACGCCCGAAAGTACAATCACTATGCCTTCTGCTTTCGACAGTCGGAATAAACTTTCGAGATTTCGCAAACCTGTTGAATCCATAAACGGAACTTTTCTCATTCGTATAATTCTCACTTTCGGTTTATCGCCGATAACTTTCATATACGCATCAAATTTGCTTGCTATTCCAAAGAAAAACGGTCCATCTATTTCATACACTTCAACGCCTTTTTTCAATTCAAGTTTTTCTTCTTTCTGATATATTTCTTTTTCGTTCGACAAGTCAATCACATCTGTTGTAACCGAAACATTGCTTACTTCAATCATTCGGCGCATGAACAAAAGCATTGCAAGCAACATTCCTATTTCTATGGCGATGGTTAAGTCTAAAATTATTGTAATCAGAAATGTTGATAGCAGTACCGCCACATCCGATTTTGAATTTTTAAGCAGCGAACGAAATGTGCGCCACTCGCTCATATTATACGATACAATAACCAAAACTCCTGCAAGACAAGCCATAGGAATATATTTTGCAAGCGGAACAAGAAAAAGCATTATCAGCAATAAAACTATGGCATGAATAATTCCTGCAATGGGACTTCGTCCGCCGTTGTTGATATTTGTCATTGTGCGGGCTATTGCGCCTGTTACAGGTATTCCGCCGAAAAACGGAACAACAATGTTTGCTGCACCTTGCGCTACAAGTTCGGTATTTGAATCGTGATTATCGCCTGTAACGCCATCGGCAACGGTTGCCGAAAGCAGCGATTCTATTCCGCCAAGCATGGCAATGGTAAACGCCGACGGCAACAACTGATTTATTTTTTCCATTGTTGGCAACTCAAATCCTGTAAATTTTATGCTTGCCGTAAGGTTGGGAAATTTATCGCCGATAGTTGTAATTCCCGTTATGTCGGTATGATTTTTCAATAAATATGCGATAAGCGTAACAACTAAAATTGCGACGAGCGAGCCGGGTATTTTTTTAAGCAGTTTTGGTGTGATAATTATAAGAAATATACTCAGAAAACTTAATCCTACTGCAATAAAATTTATGTTTCCGATATTTTGAAAATATACTTTCCATTTCGATATAAAATCGCCGGGCATATTATCTATTGACAATCCGAGTAAATCGTTTATCTGTGTCGAAAAAATAGTGAGCGCAATACCGCTTGTAAATCCAACAATAATCGGATAAGGAATAAATTTTATTATCGTTCCTAATTTCAGAAAACCCATTAACATTAAAATAATTCCCGCAATAACAGTTGCCATTGCCAAGCCCGAAACTCCAAGTTCGGGATTAGCAACAATACCGAAAACAACAATTATAAATGCACCCGTAGGTCCTCCGATTTGTACGCTTGAGCCGCCGAAAAACGACACAATAAATCCACCGATAATTGCAGTAATTAAACCCTGTTCGGGACTAACTCCCGACGCTATTCCAAAAGCGATAGCAAGCGGCAATGCTACAATTCCAACAATTAATCCAGCCATTAAATCGGCAATGAATTTTTCTTTTGTATAATTTTTTAATATTGTAAATAACTTTGGTTTAAAACTAAATTGCATTTTTGTTCCGTTTTTGTTTTTATTGATTACGAAGTGCAAAAGTAATAAAAAGTTTAGAAAATCAATTAAAAATTAACAATTAACAGTTAAAAGGAGGGAGATTTAACAGTGAAGAATTAAGAAGTTATAAAGTTATAAAGTTTGTCAAGTTATAAAGATAAGAAGTTATAGAAGTTAAGAAGTTAGGGAAGCTATAGAAGTTAAGAAGTTAGGGAAGTTATAAAGATTTTTTTAATCATTTTTTAAATCTGTGTAAATCTGTCGTATCTGCG
>JAITPP010000062.1 GCA_031289385.1 Prevotellaceae bacterium
ATAAAGTTTGTCAAGTTATAAAGTTTTTGAAGAATGAAGAAATCCAAAATAAATTATGAAATTAAATTCCAATTTTAATTTATAAAAACACACAATTTTTATGCAATTATTTTTTCGTGAATTTGGAAATTCTGGTGAAGATATTATTATTGCGCACGGGCTTTATGGCTGCTCGGATAATTGGGTAAGCGTTGCAAAAATTCTTGGGCAAACAAATCATGTTTTTGTTGTTGATTTGCGAAATCACGGACACTCGCCGCACAGCAACGAACATTCGTACCCCGCAATGTGCAACGATTTGGCGGAATTTATAGAATCAAAAAATATTAAAAAACCAATTGTAGCGGGACATTCAATGGGCGGACGTTGCGCCGCGCTATTGGCAAAACAGTATCCCGATTTATTGTCGAGAATAATAATTGTAGATATTTCGCCATTCGATTGCGAAAATCAAAAAGCCATATCGGCATTTCACGAAAACATTTTGACGGTATTGAAATGCTTAAATTTAAACGAAATTCGTTCGCGACAAGATGCTGCAAAAAAAATATCGAAAAAAATAAACGATACTAATTTGCAAAATTTTTTACTCAAAAATTTATACAGAACAGCAAACGGCGGGTTCTTGTGGCGATTTAATTTGCCTTCAATATTAAATAATGTTAATAATATTATTTGCGGTTCGCTCAAACAAAACGAAAATTATAAAATTAAAATTCCAACTTTATTGATAGTCGGCAAAAAATCTGATTACGTTGTAAGTTCTGATATTGAAATTATTACAAATAAGTTTTCTGACATAAAAATACAAACAATTGAAAATGCCGGACATTGGATTCATGCAGAAAACCCCCAAATTTTTATCGATTGTGTGCAAAGATTCATTAACACACAACTTCAATGAAACAAAAACTTATTTTACCTTTGCAGTCTGATTTTATAAAATTTTAGAATGAAAAAGATATTTATTTTTACAATGACAATGTCATTAATATTGTCATCATGTGGCAGCAACAGTTCTAACATAGAAAGAACAACATCTGACTCAATACAGGGAGAATTGCCTGTTTTAAAAGCCGAAAAAGGCGACATCGTATTTGTTCGCATGGATTCAATAGTAAACAATTTCGATATGTATCACGATTTGCGAAGAGTTTATGAAGACGACGTAACAAAAGCAGAGAATGAAATGAAAACCAAAGTAAACACTTTTCAGAGAGATGCTAAAAGTCTTCAAGAAAAATTTGACAAAGGTTTACTAACCCGCTCACAAGCAGAAGAAGAACAAAGTCGCTTGTATCGCCGTCAGCAAAGCATTGAAGAAGAACAAGTTAAGTTGAGAAATGAATTAGGCGAAAAAGAAATGGTTTTGCTTAATCAAATTCAAGATGCAATAATGACATACGTAAACAAATATAACGAAGAAAAAGCTTACAGTATGATTATAAGCACCACCGGCAACTCAACCGTTTTGTACGGAAATCCGGGATTGGATATTACACACGACATCATTAAAGGACTTAATGAAGAATATATAAAGAACAGATAAATTATGTTTTCATAGTATTTAGTTTTAATAACGCGATGCAACCAAAATTCACAGGTTTTGGTTGCATTTTTTTAAAGAATGAAGAGTGAAGAATGAAGAGTGAAGAATGAAGATTATAATTGACATATCTAAAAACCGACTAAATACTAACGACTAAATACCAACGACTAAATACTAACGACTAAATACCAACGACTAAATACTAAATAATACCAACGACTAAATAAATATTAATGGCTAAATGCCTGTTTATTACTTAGTTTTCTAAATATAATAAATACCTTGATTAATTATTTATACTAAATTGTATATAAAATCAAAAAATATTTTTACTTTTGTCTGAAAATTGCAATCCGAGTAACGCGGATTGATAAAAAATGTTCAATTTGAATTAATTACTTTATACAGTGAAAAATAAATATATTGACTTAATTGATCAGACTTTTGAGTTTCCGACTCCGGAGTTTAGGGTAGAATACAATGAATTGTATTTCAACGATATTCCTTTAATGGATATTATTAAACAATACGGAACACCGCTTAAAATAACATATCTTCCGAAAATAACACAGCAGATACAGAAAGCCAAGCGTTTGTTTAATGTAGCGATGGCAAAAGTTGATTACGATGGCGATTATCATTATTGCTATTGTACAAAAAGTTCGCACTTTTCGTTTGTTCTCGAAGAAGCATTGAAAAACGAAATTAATATCGAAACATCGTCGGCTTTTGATATAAATATAGTTGAAGAACTTTATAATCAAGGGCTTATCAACAAAGATATATATGTTGTGTGCAACGGTTTTAAAAAACAACAGTATATCGAAAACATTGCAAATTTAGTTAATACAGGATGGAAAAACTGCATTCCCGTGCTTGACAATATGCTCGAATTTGATTCGCTAAGCGAAATAGTAACAAGCAATTGTAAATTAGGAATCCGCATTGCCGCCGAATAAGAGCCTAAATTTGAATTTTACACCTCGCGCTTGGGAATCAGATACATCGACGTCGTTCCGTTTTATGAAAATCATATCAAAAAAAATCCGAATTTTGAGTTGAAAATGCTTCATTTCTTTATCAATACAGGTGTGAAAGATGACGCATATTATTGGAACGAATTGGCAAAATGCGTAAAAGTTTACTGCGAACTTAAAAAAATATGCCCTTCGCTTGATACTCTGAATATTGGCGGCGGTTTTCCGATAAAAACATCCATGCAGTTCGACTACGATTACGAATATATGACTGAAGAAATTATTGCGCAAATAAAAAATATATGCACACAGTACGACACTCCCGATCCAAACATATTCAGCGAATTCGGTTCTTATACGGTTGGCGAAAGCGGCGCAGTTATTTATTCTATTCTCGGACAAAAACAACAAAACGACCGCGAGCGTTGGTATATGATTGACGGCTCGTTTATAACAAATTTGCCCGACACGTGGGGACTTAAACAGCGTTTTGTAATGCTCGCCATAAACAACTGGGATCATGAGTACAACCGCGTTATACTTGGCGGATTAACTTGCGACAGTCAGGATTATTACAACTCCGAAGCCCATTCAAATGCAATATTTTTGCCTCAATACAGTAATGACGAAACGCTGTACATAGGATTCTTTCACACAGGTGCTTATCAGGAATCGCTGGGCGGATACGGCGGAATACAACACTGTTTGCAACCCGCGCCAAAACACATAATTATCGATCGCGACGAAAAAGGCGAATATTATACCCGCCTGTTCAGCAAAGAACAATCGTTTCGCTCGATGCTTAAAATACTTGGATATTAATATTTTAAAAATATAAAAATGAAAAAATCACAATTTTATTTTGCTGATTGATGTTAAGTAAATCAAAAATAAAGCAAATAAAATCGCTCGAATACAAAAAGTTTCGTGATGAATTGGGATTGTTTGTTGCCGAAGGTGAAAAGTTAGTCGGCGAAATTCTTCAATCCAACCTCGAAATTGTTGATTTATTTCGTTTAGCCGATTCTAATTTACCAAAACACAACTTTCGTGAAGAAATAATTTCCGAAAACGAAATGAAACGCATAAGTTTTTTGAAAACGCCTTCTACCGCCTTTGTTGTAGCAAAAATTCCGAATAAAACAATAAACATAAACGAAATAAACAAATCGCTGAATATTGTTCTCGACAACATTCAAAATCCCGGAAATTTAGGTACAATAATGCGTTTGTGCGATTGGTTCGGAATACAAAACATCATTTGTTCGCACGAAACCGCCGATTGTTTTTCGCCAAAAGTTGTTCAATCTACAATGGGTGCAATATGCAGAGTTAATGTTTTTTATGCTGATTTAAATGATTTTTTAAACAGCGTTGATAAAAACATCAACATCTACGGAACTTTTCTTGACGGTGAAAATATTTATAACACCCAACTTTCGGCACAGGGATTAATAATTATGGGAAACGAGGGAAAAGGAATTTCACAAAAAACAGAAAAATTCGTAACAAAAAAACTTTTCATACCCTGTTTTTCCAACAACGCCGTAAAGCCCGAATCGCTTAACGTATCGG
>JAITPP010000114.1 GCA_031289385.1 Prevotellaceae bacterium
AAATAAAATAAAATCTGATGTTACTAAGGGTACTCACAAAAATAAGGGTAAAAAAAGAACGAACATTTGCAGAAATAAACCCTTGATTTTTTACACCCCACCCTAACGGGATTTTTTTACATCTGTTATAAATTGTTTGTCATGTTTGCCCGAAAGAGCAGGATTTTCATAACCGCAGGTAAGGCGTAAGCCGCAACCTGCGGGAACAAATCCTCTCACACTACTGCCCGAAAGGGCAGGACTGCCTCGTTGCTTTGAGTTTTAAATTTCGCCTTTAAGTCGGAATAGCATCTCAAAAAAAGTTTTAGCCAAAAAAACTGCAATAAAAATGTAGTAACATTCTTTATAAAATATTATCTTTGTACAATTTTAATAATCATTTATGCACTAACTAACTGATTAAAGTAATTATAAAATATTTTTATTAAAGAAATATGAATTTTAATCTAACAAAAAAACAAAAACTTTTTCAGCAGATGATACGCGATTTTGCCGAAAAAGAAGTAAAACCACTCGCTGCCGAAATCGACGAACAAGAACGTTTTCCGATTGAAACAGTAGAAAAAATGGCAAAAACAGGTATAATGGGAATTCCTGTGCCTGTACACTACGGCGGCGCTGGCGGCGATAATATTATGTACTCAATAGCCGTTGAAGAATTATCGCGCTTTTGTGCAACAACGGGAGTTATCGTTTCGGCGCACACTTCGTTATGCGTTGCGCCTGTTTTGGAACACGGAACTGAGGAACAAAAACAAAAATATCTCCCTAAATTAGCGGCGGGAGAATATATCGGCGCTTTCGGACTTACCGAGCCAAATGCAGGCACTGACGCTTCGGCGCAGCAAACAACGGCTGTTGCAGATGGCGATAATTGGATTCTGAATGGAAATAAAATTTTTATTACCAATGCCGGTTATGCTCACGTTTACGTTGTTTTTGCAATGACAGACAAATCGCAGGGCGTGAAAGGAATTTCGGCGTTTATTGTCGAAAAAGGAACACCCGGATTTACTTTCGGGAAAAAAGAACTGAAAATGGGAATTCGCGGCTCGGCAACTGCCGAATTGATATTCGAAAATTGTATTATTCCAAAAGAAAATCTGCTTGGAAAAATTGGCGGCGGATTTTCAATAGCAATGAAAACTCTCGACGGCGGACGCATAGGAATTGCCTCGCAAGCGCTTGGAATTGCTCAGGGTGCAATGGACGAAACCGTGAAATATGTAAAAGAGCGTAAGCAATTCGGCAAAGCGCTCGGCAAATTTCAAAATACGCAATTTCAGTTAGCCGATTTGGAAACAAAAATACAGGCTTCACGCTTGCTCGTTCGTAATGCAGCATTCAAAAAAGACAACGCAATTCCATATTCGGACGCAGCGGCGATGTGCAAACTTTTTGCTGCCGAAACCGCTATGGAAGTTACAACAAAAGCCGTACAATTTCACGGCGGTTATGGCTACACACGCGAATATCCCGTTGAACGAATGATGCGCGATGCCAAAATCACCGAAATTTACGAAGGAACGTCGGAAGTACAACGAATGGTGATTGCGGCAACATTGCTGAAATGATAATATATAGTAATTAGTCGTTAGTATTTAGTATTTAGTCGTTAGTATTTAGTCATTAGTTGTTAGTATTTAGTCATTATATTTAATATTTATTATATGCATAATTTTAAAGAATTATTAGTTTGGCAGAAATCAATGGAATTGGTAAAAGATGTGTATTTGTTTACCAAAAAGTTCCCCAAAGATGAGTTATTTGGTTTAACTCAACAAATTCGCAGAGCGGTTATCTCCATCCCTTCAAATATTGCCGAAGGCGCAGGACGTACAACTGATGCTGATTTTTCTCATTTTATTGATATTGCATTAGGCTCTGCATACGAAGTAGAAACTCAATTATATATTTCTCTTGATTTGGAATATATATTTCATGATGATTTTAAGAATATAATAGAAAAAATACAAAGCATTGAAAAAATGATATATAATTTGAAAAAATCATATCAAAAAACAAAACTAACAACCAACGACCAACGACCAAATACTAACGACCAACAACTAAATACCAATGAACAACGACTAAATACTAACGACCAACGACCAAATACTAATAAATAAAAAGAATAAAATATGAAAATAATAGTATGTATAAAACAAGTTCCTAATACTACGGAGATAAAAATAAATCCTGTTACGGGAACTCTTATTCGCGACGGCGTAGTAAGCATTATGAATCCCGACGATAAAGGCGGTTTGGAAGAAGCGTTGAAACTTAAAGACAAGTACAATGCCCACATAACCGTTATCACAATGGGTTTGCCTCAGGCTGACGATATTTTGCGCGAAGCCCTTGCTATGGGCGCTGACAGAGCAATTCTTCTTACCGACCGTAAACTCGGCGGCGCAGATACTTTGGCAACATCAAACGCTTTGGCAGCAGCATTGCGTCAGTTGGAATTTGACTTGTTAATTACAGGCAGACAAGCAATTGACGGAGATACCGCACAAGTAGGACCTCAAATTGCCGAACACCTCGATTTACCTCAGGTAACATATCTCGAAAATATTGAATACGACGGTGAAAAAACTTTCACAATAAAAAAATCGACAGAAGAAGGTTATGAAATTTTGGAAGTTGATGCGCCTTGCGTGGTAACGGTTTTGGCATCGGCAAACAAAGCGCGGTATATGTCGGTGCGCGGAATTGTTGAAACTTACGAGAAAGAAGTTGAAATTTGGAATTTCGAAAAACTCGGAATTGCCGAAGAAAAAGTAGGACTTAAAGGCTCGCCAACAAAAGTACACAAAGCATTTACACGAGGAGTAAAAGCCGCAGGCGAAGTATATGAAGTTGATGCCGAAGAAGCCGTTGGCATTATTATAAGCAAATTAAAAGAAAAATATATCATATAAATATAAAACACAGATAAAAATGAATATTTCAGATTACAAAGACGTTTACGTTTTTATAGAACAACGCGAAGGAAAAATTCAAAATGTAGCACTCGAATTACTTGGAAAAGCACGCGATTTAGCCGACAGCCTGAACGAAAAAGTTGTGGCAATGCTGCTCGGCAACAATATCGCCGACAATGCAAACGAACTTATTGCTTACGGCGCAGATATTGTAATTTGTGTGGACGATAACGAACTTGAACACTACAATACCGAGCCATATACTCAGGCAATATGTAAAATTATTAACGAGCGAAAACCAAGCATAGTACTTATTGGTGCAACAACTATCGGGCGCGATTTGGGACCTCGTCTATCGGCGCGTTTGGCAACAGGGCTTACGGCTGACTGTACAAAACTCGAAATATCCGAAACCCGCGAATTGATGATGACTCGTCCCGCTTTTGGCGGAAATCTGATGGCAACAATTCTGTGTACCGCCCACCGCCCGCAAATGTCCACAGTGCGTCCGGGAGTTATGCGGGCAAGCAGAAAAGACGATTTGCGAAAAGGCGAAATTGAAACGATGACGATAGATTTCGATAAATCAAAATTCCGCGTGCGCCATATAAAAACGGTGAAAGAAAAGAAAGATATGATTGATATTACCGAAGCCAAAATACTAATATCGGGCGGGAGAGGAGTAGGCACAGACAAAGGTTTCGACGAACTGCGCGCACTTGCAGCCGCTATTGGCGGGAAAACAGAAGTTTCGTCGTCGCGAGCAATGGTTGATGCAGGTGTTATGGAACATGCCCGTCAGGTAGGACAAACGGGAAAAACCGTGCGCCCCAACCTGTATCTCGCCTGTGGAATTTCGGGAGCGATACAGCATTTGGCAGGAATGGAAGAATCGGAATTTATAATCGCTATCAACAAAGATAAATACGCGCCGATATTCCAGATAGCCGATTTGGGAATTGTAGGCGACGTACACAAGATAATTCCTTTGCTCACAGAAAGATTTAAGACGGCGAAAATTGAGAAGTGAAAATCAATTACGAATTAAAAAATCAATTACGAATTAAAAATTACGAATTACGATTTTGCAGAATAATAAACCTTTTGCGTTCTTTGTGAAAAACTTTGTGAACTTTGTGGTTAAATTATTAATCATTAATCGTTAATCATTAATTGAAAAACTTTGCAAACTTTGCGGTAAAATTATTAATCATTAATCGCTAATCATTAATTTGTGTTCTTTGTGAAAAACCTTGTGAACTTTGTGGTTAAATTATTAATCATTACTACATGACAAAAAATTATATTTTATTATATAATAATTTCATTATCAATAATATATAATGTTTTTTAGAATTGTAAAGTCTTTGATTTTCCGTATTTTTATAGATAATTTAAAAAAGAATGAAAGGCAATTCTACACAAAATTTACTTGATGAACAGCCAACTTTGTTATTTTTTGGTTTCAAAAATCAAAAAATGACGAAAAAAACGAAAAGTTTCTTT
>JAITPP010000116.1 GCA_031289385.1 Prevotellaceae bacterium
ATTAATAACGCGAAGCTACATTAATCATATTTTCACATTAATCACATTAACACATTAATCATTAACCGCTTATTTTTTCCTCGCCGAACTAATTATTACAACAATTATGTAAACAATCAATATAAAAGTTATCATTTCAATCATAACATTCTCCTTTTTTCTGTAAAATTAATAAAAATTAATGATTAATGATTAATGGTTAATCTATCTAATAACTTCTTTTAACTTCTTAACTTCTCTAACTTCTTTATAAACTTTATAACTTTAAAAACTTTAAAAAACCCCATTCGGTAAATGTCCAAGCCAGTGCAACACGGTTTCGCCCCAAACAAACAGCAAAAGCCACGAAATTATCATCATCGTAATGCCGTATTTGAAAGTATCAGCCCAACTGTATTGGTCGGTGGTGTAGAGCAATGCGGCGGGTTTGCTATTGAACGGCAATACATATACGTGTTCGGTAAGCAATGCCAGCGGAAATGCCAGACTCATCACCGAATAACCGAATTTTTGCGCCACGCCGATTGCGATAGGTATAAAAATCAATACGCGCATGGTTTTCGATTGAAACAGCAATGCGCTGAACATCATTGTTCCTGTGAGAATTGCAAACAGCATCCAAAACGGCGTATCGTTTGAAATTCCCAGCGAACTGAATGCCGAATCAACCAGCGTTCCTGCAATATTTGTAGCATCTATGCCCGCGCCGAGTGTGTATGCGCCTGCCGAAAAAATCATCAAATGCCAAGGAATATCAATATCATTCCATTTCACAATTCCGATTTTGAACGGCGTAAGTGCAACTACCGCGCCGAGAAACGCTACTGCCGTTTCGCTTACGTTGTGTATAATTCCTTTTGTTGCCCACAGAAACAGCACGCCTAAAAATATTGCAATAGCCTTATATTCATCGGTTTTCATTGTTCCCATTTTTTGCAGTTCGTCTTTCAAACGCTGCATTCCGCCTTCAATTTGCGGCACTTGTTCTTCTTTTTTTATGGGAAACATTATTTTTGTTCCTACAAACCAGCCTATAATAATCAGCAACAAACACAATGGAAACGCCGCAACAAACCATTCCTGATAACCCAGCGTTGCGCCTGCGCCCACAATGAGCGAAACTGCCAGCAAGTTCGCTCCCGAGCCTGTCATAAATCCGCTTGCGCCGATATTGATTTGAAAAAGATTTTGCAGCACAATATTGCGTCCGAAATTGTTTTTGCTGTTGCCGCCTGTTGCTCCGTATATTGCTGCTATCACCATAAAAATAGGCAGCAGAATTGCCGCTTTGGCTGTTGTGGCTGAAATAAATGCCGACAATACAATATTAATAACTATGAAACTGAAAAATATCCACGTGGCGTTTTTTCCGAAATGCACTACAAACCACAGCGCAAAACGTTTTGCCACCTGCGTTTTAACCAGCATACTCGCCAGCACAAACGATAAAATATTCAGCCACATAACAGGATGTCCCAATTGTGCGTATGCTGTTTTTTCGCTTGTTACGCCCGTTATCACAATTGCAATTATCACAAATAATGATGTGAGATAATTAGGTACAGCCTCAGTAATCCATAATATTATGGCTGCTGCAAAAATTGCAAGCATGGCGTAATTTATTCGCGAAAATTCTTGCAATCCTAAGTCGTTAAAGCGTTTGAGGGCATCATCTGTAAGTTGCTCGGTGTTTAGATTATTTAAAAACGAAATATCAATACCCCAATAAATGAGTATAAATGCAATAATAGCCAAAGGCGCGCCAATGTACGACATCCATTTTTCAAAGCCGCTTTTCGGGCGTTGAGGCAGTTGCTCGATACGATAATTGTTCATATCAAGCGGGTCTTTATTTGTTATTTGTTCCATTTTAGTTTAATGATAAATTGTTAATTGTTAATTGTTAATGATTAGTTGTTAATGATAAATTGTTAATTGTTAATTATTAATTTCTTGTTTTTTTCTCAAAGTGATAACTTTCTCGCTTTTACCGACAACTTGTGGGTTCTCTAACAAACTCGGAAAAAGAAGTGCCTGTTTTTTTAATCTGAACTGTGATTTTAGAGTGATTATTTTGATTTTTATGATTTGTTTCTTATTCATATTCATCATTAAAATCATATTAAAATCACGATTTAGTACTTCTGAACTCCGATTTGGTACTTCGGAACACCGATTTGGTACTTCTAAACTCCGATTTAGTACTTCAAAGCATCCAATGCGGGATTTTGAGGCGTTATTCTTATTCATATTCATCATTCCAATCATATTAAAATCATAGTTCAGATTATTTATTTTACTTAAATTTTCTCAAAGCGCAAGCCGTCAGGTTTGCATCGCTCGGTAGAAACTGCAATGTTGGCGTGGCGTTTATCATTTCTACCGAGCGATAATCCCTAACGGGGATTTTTTTGTTATTCAACATTTTTTTCATTTTTCATTTATTTCGCCCCTAAATCCCCTAAAGGGGACTTTGCTGAACTACCAAACTCCCCTTTAGGGGGCGGGGGTATTTCCAATTCTGCAATGTTGGCGTGGCGTTTATCATTTCTACCGCGTGATAACCATTAACCACTAACCATTAATCATTAACCACTAATCATTATATTGCAATTTTTACTTTATAAAGTTTTCCCGAAGAGTCGCAGCCGAGCCACATATAACCTTTGCTTCTATCAACGGCAATTGCTTCGGCTTTGGCAATAAAACTCACTGATTGCGAATTTATTAATGTTCCGTCCAACTTGCAGTGAAAAACTTTTTTGCTGTTGCTGTCGGCTATCCATAATGTATTATCCGACGTATCGTAGCAAATATCCGACAAATATTGTGCAAAAGTAATATCAACATAAGTTAATGCTTGTGTTGATTGTACGTAAGTGAACAATCGTGTCGGCTCTGTTTGATTTACTATGTAAAATACGCCGTTGTGATACGTAACGCCTTCGATTCCTTTGTTTGAAATGGCGTTTTGAATATTAATTTTCACAATTTCGGTAAGCGATGTTTCGTTAGCGGTTAATCTATTTATTGACATTGATGTTTCGTCGGCAACAAATATTTCGCCTGTTGCGTTGTTCATTGTAATTCCCTCAAAATCACCGTTTGCCGAATATGGTAATTGTCGGATATTTTTGCCATCCAACGCAATTTCGTATATTTTACCTTTGTCGCTCACAGCCATAAGCGAAGTGTTGCCCGCAGTAAAACATATTCCCGACAATTCCGATACCTGTGTCGAATAAGCCGTATATTCGGCGTTATCGTTGGTTTCGTCGTCGGGATTATAAGGCACTCCGTTGGTACATCTTTCAGTCATAAATATTAACAAAGAGATGCAAATCAATATGTTTACCGTTTTTTTCACCACTTTGTAAATGGATTTTTCATCAACATCGAATTATAATAACGTTTGTCGCCTGTTACTTCTTCGCCCAGCCATTCGGGTTTGTCGAATGTTGCGTTTTCGTCGGGCAGTTCTATTTCGGCAACGGTAAGCCCTTCGTTTTCGCCGTGAAACTCGTCCACTTCGTAAGTGTATGGCTCGGCTTTTACCAAATGGCGCACTTTGTCGATAACTCCCGCCTCGCATATTTTCAGCAATTCGGCGGCTTCGTCAGTCGTAATTTCTTTTTCAAATTCAAAGCGCGATGCTCCCGAATCGTTTCCTATGCCTTTGATTGTTAAAAATCCTTTGTCGCCTTTAATGCGCACGCGAACAGTGCGTTCTGGCACAGACGACAAATAGCCTTGTACAATCCGTGTAGATTTTGATACAAAAGGACGAAAATCGCCTTTTACCAAAAATTTTTTTTCTATTTCTTGCATGATATTAGTTTATAAAGTTTGTAAAGTTTGTAAAGTTCATAAAGTTTTGTAAAGTTCATAAAGTTTTTCAAGTTTATAAAGTTTTTCAAGTTTATAGTTTTTTTATTAAGCCTGATAGTATCATTGATATTTCTATTGATAATGAAAATATTGTTTGATAATCGGTTTCGTTTATTCTATTAAGTTCTTTTGCCAAAATTGACATAGAACGTACTTCGCCGCATGAACCTTTTGCAATGTATAAAAATTGTTTAAACTCATTATTGGTTTTTCGCTCATATCCTTCGGCAATATTGTTCATTACAGAAACAGATGCGCGTTGAATTTGGTCTTTAAATCCAAAATCCTTAGAATCCGAAAATATTAAATATATTTTCAATGTTAATTCTTTCGCTTTCTGCCATGCAATAATATCTTCAAACCGCTCAAACTTCATATCTATAATTCTTTAAAAACTTTATAACTTGATAAACTTTATAACTTGATAAACTTAATTAGCCAGCGGTTTATTTGTCATTCCTATAATTCGTTTAATTGCTTGCAGATAGTTGATATTTTCAACGCCTTCCAAACCAACATCTTGAACGGTTTTTTTCAAATCCTCAACTTCTGTCGATTCCGAATTTATTGTTACAACTTTTGCGCCGTTAATATACACATCTCCTGTTTCGCAAATGGTGTCGTTTACCATGTAGCCGTAGCGTAGTTTTTCAACTGTTACAGCCTGCAAATCGGGATGATTTTTTACGATTTCCAAAAACTCTTCTAATGTATATGTATCTTTTTGCAATTCAGGCAGATTACTTACCTTGAATGCAGGAAATACTTCTTTCGCCAACACTTCGGCGTTTATTGGAAATTCGCCTTTCATCAGCGGATTCCACTGTTCAAAGCCATCTACGTTTTGAACAAATGTTTTAATATCCATTTTTCCATCGCGGATTTTTGTGTTGTTCACATCATTTGTTCGGCTAACTATGTATGTTTCTACCGATTTGCGTTCCCACACTTTTTCGGGAACAGGAACTGATAAACGCGCCATGCGTTCGGCTTGTTTCTTAAAACAACGCCCAAACGAGCGATATTCAAAACGAGGTTTGGAGATTTCTCCAATTTTTAATTCTTCTTTTGCCATTTTTTTTTAGTTTATAAAGTTATAAAGTTTGTAAAGTTATAAAGAAAGGAGGCTGTCCAAAAAGTTTTTT
>JAITPP010000065.1 GCA_031289385.1 Prevotellaceae bacterium
AGGCAAAGTCGGAAATAATAGAACTGAATGTCAAAGAACGTATTTGGTTGATTATAAAAGAAATATTAACAGTATTGTCGAATTATTTTGAAATAGACATGGAAATTTTGATGAAACACTTTATCACTGATAATGAGAATTTTATAAATATACTAAATTTCAAATCTCTTGCTCAAACGGCTTAAAAAGAACTTGCGAAAGTTGAATTAATAATTGAATTGTAAAATTAGTAAAGTTCAGAAATCAGCATTTTAAGATTCTAAAATTTAATTCCGATTCAATAGCACACGATTAATTATTAATTAATCTGCGTAATCTGTATGCTTTTTCAACTAAACAACTCAACAAAACCCTCAAAACTTACAACTTACATCTTACAACGAAATAAACAATTTATTTTTTATACCTTTGCCCAAATTTTTAGAATGTATATTTTAGGTATTAATTACAGATTAATTTATGTCGATATTAAAACAGAAAATTGAAGAATTGCAAAACCGCAAAGCCAAAGCAATGATTGGCGGCGGCGAAAAAGCAATTGCAAAACAAAAAGAAATAGGAAAAAAAACCGCACGCGAACGCATAGATGCCTTACTTGATAAGGATTCGTTTTTAGAATACGACTTGTTTATACAACACGAAGCGCGTGAATTTGGTATGCTCGGCAAAGATTTACCTGCCGATGGAGTTATTATAGGAACAGGAAAAATCAACGGAAAACCGATTGCTATATTTGCTCAGGATTTTACTGTGGCTGGCGGCTCGCTTGGTTTTATGCACGCAAAAAAAATCACAAAAATAATGGATGTCGCTCTCAACAACCGAATTCCGCTTATCGGAATTAACGATTCGGGCGGTGCGCGTATTCAGGAAGGCGTTGGCGCATTGGCAGGGTACGGCGAAATTTTTTATCGCAATACAATTTCAAGCGGCGTTATTCCTCAACTTTCGGTAATTCTTGGACCTTGTGCAGGCGGTGCTGTGTATTCTCCCGCGCTTACCGATTTTGTGTTTGTTGTAGAAGGCGTTTCAAAAATGTTTATTACGGGACCCGATGTAATTAAAACAGTTTTGGGCGAAGAAATATCACAGGAAGATTTGGGCGGTGCGCGAGTTCATAGCGAAATCACGGGAAATGCCCATTTTTGCGCAAAAACAGAAGACGAATGTTTCAATCAAATTCGTACGCTTTTGGATTATATTCCGCAAAACAACGACAAAGAATCGCTGACAAAAACCGAAGTAAATCAGCCCATTGACAAAGTAAAAATAGAATCAACAGTTCCCGACAATCCGAAAATTCCATACGACGTGCGCGAAGTGATAAAAGCCGTTACCGATGGCAGCGAATTTTTTGAAGTTCAGGAATATTTTGCGACTAATATTGTTATAGGTTACGGCAGAATAAACGGCGAAACGGTAGGATTTATCGCCAATCAGCCCGATGCGCTTGCAGGAGTTCTTGATTGCGATTCTGCTGACAAAGCAGCGCGGTTTATTCGTTTTTGCGATTCGTTTAACATTCCGCTTGTTACTTTTGAAGACCTTCCGGGATACCTCCCCGGCGTTGACCAAGAGCACATGGGCGTTATTCGGCACGGCGCAAAAATTTTGTATGCTTACAGCGAGGCGACAGTTCCGCGCATCACAATTATTTTGCGAAAAGCCTACGGAGGCGGTTATATAGCAATGAATTCGCGGCATTTGCAGGCTGATTTTGTTTTTGCGTGGCCTCTTGCCGAAATTGCCGTGATGGGAGCAGAAGGCGCGGCAAACGTTATTTTCCGTAAAGATATTGCTGATGCGGAAAATCCCGTAGAAGCGCGCGCTCAGAAAATTCAGGAATACAAAGATAAATTTGCAAATCCCTACGTGGCAGCAGGAAAAGGATTTGTAGATGCAGTTATCGAGCCGCACGAAACAAGAAAATATCTGATACACGCATTGGATATTTGCAAAAATAAAAAAGTGGAACGTCCAAACAAAAAACATGGAAATCCGCCGTTTTAATAATAAATTTAAAGTGAAATTAAAAATAATTTGAATGATGATTAAAAATGCTAAACATATAAAATCATTTTTACCCGGAACAGTTGTAGAAGTGAAAACAGCCGCAGGAAATATTGTTAAAAAAGGCGATGTTCTGATAATATTTGATGCAATGAAAATGCACAATCGAATAGTTGCAGCAACAGATGGAAAAGTAAAATCGGTGAATGTACAACAAAACGATACCGTTCCCAAAGATTTTCTTATGGTTGAATTAGAATAAAATACATTAAATTATAAAATTATAAAATACTATGAAAAAAGTAAAAACATTTTTAGGACTTGCGCTGTGCATAACACTTATGTCGTGCGCAGTAATGCAAAGCGCGTTGCAAATTGCAAATTGCAAATACGATGTTGATGGCGTTGTACGCCCAACAGTTGCAGGCATTAGCTTGAATAACATAACAAATCTGAACCAAATAAATGCGCTGGATTTGATTAAAATTACAGCGGCTTTTGCAAGTAAAAATCTTCCGCTTAGCGCAACAATAAACGTTAAAGCAACAAATCCGGGAAGCGTGGCGGCAACAGTTCAACGCCTTGATTGGGCAATAGATTTGGAGCAAAAAGAAGTATTGAGCGGAGCAATAAACCAAGCGATAAGCGTTCCTGCAAACGGCGGCTCAACACTGATTCCCGTTACTGTCGGGATAGATTTATTTCAACTGTTTAGCGGCGAAACCAAAGACAATTTGCTAAATCTTGCAATGAGCATTGCAAACATTGGCGAAAATTCGTCGAAAGTAAGTATTCGCGTACGCCCAACAGTTGTAATTGCGGGACAGCAGGTAACTGCGGGCTTTATTACGCTTAGCAAAACGGTTAGTTCAAAATAAAAAATTAAACGTAAAATTTTAAAAACACACGTCAAAAAAACGTGTGCTTTTAGGCTAAAACTTTTTTTGAAGTGCTATTCGCCTGAAAGGCAAATTTTTCGCACAAGTACTGCCTTTCAGGCAGTTGGTTACATTATCATTTTTCCGCAGGCTACGCTGTCGCTTACCTGCAGTTATGAAAATATTGCCTTTCAGGCAAAACCTGCAAATAATTTATTTTGCAAAAACATATCACCTCAAAAAAAGTTTTAGCCGCTTTTTATTTTTTTGATGTAATTCAATAATTTTGTGTAAATTTGGCGTTAGAAACAATAAAAATAAAATGCTTATGAATTTACATAACTCAACTATTAGATTGTTAATTATCACGATATTATCGTTTTCGTGTGTTAGCGTTTATTCTCAAAATTTATTAGATAGCCGCCAATCAAGTTCTAATATTTACATCTATAAAATATCCGAAAAGGAAGCAAAAACGATAATGGAAGATAAAAATCACGAAATAAATTCAGCCAGCTTTCATACTCTTTTTGACAGTTATTGTGCTGATAGTGTTTACAATAAAAAACTACCCGCAGGACATTATCTAAAAACCTGTTCGCAAAGCAATACGCAAGTAACAGAATATATTTCAGTTCACAATTTTGAAGTTTTTATACTCAACAATCACACCGATTTGTGTTTGCAGGTGTACGATTTAAGCGGAAATCAGGTTAAAACCGCTGACGTGAAAATAAAATCAAAAAAAATGAATTTTGATGAAACTACACAATGTTTTGTTGATAAAAAATCGAACAAAAAAGGCTTGCTTTCTGTAACTTATAATGGCAATACTGCTTATTACCGATTAAACAGACAATATAATAATTCAATATTTAAACGCAATTTGCAAACGGTTTTATATAAAACGCCGATAAAGTATATTGCTGTGCCTGTGAGGTTTGTAACAAAAATTCCAAGAGATGCTGTTGTGTCGATAAAACAAAGATATGCAGCGGGAACTATTCGAATGATAACAAATTTGTTTAACAAAACATGGGAAAGAGTAACATGCTTATTCGACGAAGATGCTCGTGATGATTACATGGATAGAAAAGCCGACAGATTTGAAAAAAATCATACAGGATATTTGGTTTTCAACAAACCAAAATATTTTCCGAACGACACCGTAAAATTCAAAGCATTTATTACAAAAAAGAATGGAAAACCTATTGACGCGCCTGTTGATGTTGCATTGTCGGATTCATATAAAGGGCGTTTTTTGACAACACTAAAACCGTACAGAAACGGCGCTTATGAATATCAGTTTGTTTTGCACGATTCTCTGAATTTGAAATTGGGCGCATATAGTTATATTACATTATATAAAGAAAACAGTTATGATTCTTATTATGACTTTGAATACATAAGTGAAAATTTTGATTATGAAGATTACGAATTGTCGAAAATAAAATTGGATGTGCGTGCGCCAAATGAAATTCATTATAACAAAATTCCATTTCAAATATTTTTAAATGCAACCGACGAAAACAATCTGAATTTAATGGATGCGCGTGTTCGAATATCAGCAAAAATTATCAACAACAATCGCTTTTTTTCCGATTATACTTTTATTCCCGATACTATTATTGTTGATATAAACAAACCGTTGGAACAGCGCGGCGAAACAAAAATTGAAATTTCCGATTCGCTGTTTCCAAAATTAAATTTCGATTACGAAATTACGTTTACCGTGCTTACATCCGATAATCGTTATGTTACAGAGGAAAAACGATACAAATATGTATTTCAAAATAATGAATTTGATATCTCGCTTTTAAACGATTCGATAGAATTTATTTATTCAGAAAATGGAATAAAAAAATCAAAATTTACCACTATAACAGCGGTTGATAATTTTGAAAACAAAACAGAAATTGTGTCGGCGCAAACACCTTTCAAAATATTGATGCAGCCTTATTTTCGCTCATATATTGCCAAAACCGACAGCCTTTCACAGGGAATAGACATAAAAGCGCAACAACCATTATTACAATGTTTTTCGCGGCGAACTGCTGATTCTGTATTTATTGATATTCAAAATCCGCGCAATTTGCAATTTACCTACAATATTTATAAAAAAAATACGGAAAAACTGAAAGGCGCGGGTACTAAATTAAATTACAAAGAAGCGGAAAACTCGAAACAAAATTATTTTCTGTCAATCAGATATTTATGGAGCGGTAAAATTGAAGAACAAACTTATAGAATTTCGCTTTCAGATAGAAAATTAAATATCGCTGTAAAACAACCGCCCATAGCATATCCGGGGCAAAAAATAAATACCGAAATTTTTGTAAGCGATGTTAATGGAAAACCTGTGTCGGGCGTTGATTTAACTGCATATTCCATGACAAATAAATTTGATTATGAGCCGCCAAAAATTCCTCAATTTAATAAACGGCAAGGCAATAAAAATGTGATAAATAATTTTCATTTTAACCAAAATGCGTATAATTTTGTTGATACTTTAAATTATAATCATTGGAAACCCTTGATGCAACTTGATTCTATTGAATATTACAAATTTTTATATCCTCAAAATGATATTTACAAATACACATACACAACCGATGATTCGGTTACGCAATTTGCGCCTTTTGTGATTTCAAAAAGCGGAAAAATACGCACTGTTTATGTAGTTTATGTTGATAATAAACCTGTGTATTTTAATTGGACAACTTTTCCGCAACCGTATTCTTTTCGCATAAATTCGGGCTATCACAATATTAAGTTGAGGCTTGCAAATCAGCAAATTACTGTGGACAGTATATTTTTTGACAAAAACAAAAAAACAATTTTAAGTTTATGCGAAGATATTTCAGGTGCAAAAATTACAAAAACAAACGAAAAACCCGAATTAAGCCTGCACGAAAAAAACGTGTTGTATCCATATTTTTTCTTTTATAAAAACAATTTTGATAACAATATAGCCTATATGCAATCGGACGATAATATTTATTTGCTTAATGCTATTGATAATCAACCAGATAATAATTATAATAATTATAAATTTAATTATGATAATCGCTATAAAATAGGAGCGCCTATATACGGAAATGTTAAATTTAATCTTTACAACAATTTTTCTACAAATTTCACTCACGAGCCGTTTTTTGAATACGAATTTACCGAAGGCTTGCTGAAAATGAGGCTATTGGATAAAACTCCATATCCGGCGAACTTACCGTATTTTGAAGATAATTTCCAGTTTTCAATTCTAAAAGAAAAAGTAATAACAACAAAAACTATTGAAAAATTATGGGACGAAAACATACAAAACCAACGCTACACTATCAATCGTTATTATAATGATGTGAAAACAGAATATAATTTCGGGCGATTACAAATTGATTTAAATTTTAAACGCACACAAACGCCGCTACAACCATTAAACTTTTTACTGTTTTGCAACGACGATTCTAAATTTATGCGAATATATTCGGGAAATACAACCGTTATTCACAATTTGAACGAAGGATATTACAAACTGATAAGTTTTTTCAATAATAAAAAATATCACATTCTCGATTCTATTCATGTGAAAGCCAACGGATTAAATTATCAAAAAATAAATATCAACAACGAATTGCAAAACGATACATTCGGCAATAATATCGACAGTTTATTAAACGCTTTCGCATTAGAAAACAAAATAATAAATGAAGATAAAGAATTGCAAGCCGTACAAGCCACATATAATATGCAATATGGCGGAATTAATTATACAGGCGAAGGAAAAACCGTGTCGGGATATGTTTTCGACAGAGAAAACAAACCTATTTCGTATGCTTCGGTAGGAATAGTTGGTACAAATTACGGCACTTTTACCGACAACAACGGATATTATTTTATAAAAGTTCCATTTGATAAAGATGTATTGGCATTTTCTTCTATTGGATACGGCATAACGAAAATAAATTTACTTTACAATAACTCAACAAATGTTTGTTTAATTGAAAGCTCAACTATGCTTCAAGAATCTGTTGTTATTGGATACGGTACGGTAAAAAAATCAAATCTTACAGCTTCTTTTACAACATTATCAGGAGCTCTTTACGGTTTGGTTGCAGGAGTTCAAGTATCAGAAAATAATTTGATGATACGAGGCATCGGCTCTGTGGATGCAGGTACAACGCCATTATACATTATAGATGGTAAAGTTTATACAGGCGAAGATTTGGATTTGGATAAAATACAAATTGCAGATATTTCGGTATTGAAAGATGAAGCTGCATCTGCTTTATATGGCTCGCGTGCGGCAAACGGCGTTGTAATTATCACAACAAAAAACGGATTTAATTTTAATGGTATTATAAATGCAAATCAAAAAGATACTAAAAATTCCGAATTTGATAAAACGTTTTTGGCAGAATCGTCGCGAGCAAGTTCAATTCGTTCTAATTTTTCCGATTATGCTTATTGGCAACCGCGATTGAAAACAGATAAATTCGGGAAAATTTCATTTGAAACAACACTTCCCGATGACGTTACAAGTTGGGATACTTATGTTCTTGCTATGAACGACAATAAGCAAAGCGGACAAACACAGGGAAATATTCGCGCGTTTAAACCGTTTTTGGCGCAACTTGCCGTTCCTCGTTTTCTTATCGAAGGCGATACAACAAAAATTATAGGAAAAACATTAAATTATACCGCCGATTCGGTTGAAATAAAAACAACATTCGACATTGACGGAAAAAACGTATTTTCTCAGCAACGCACTTCCTCTAACGCTTTTCTTGACACATTGCAATTAATCGCCCCAAACGACAGTGTAAAAGTGCGATATACAATGACAAAATCGGATGGCTATTTTGATGGCGAAGAACGTGAAATTCCTGTTCTAAAACAAGGACTACTGCAAACAACAGGCGAGTTTATTCTTCTCGACAAAGATACAACTTTTACAAAAACATTCGACTCCAATCTGGGAACTGTACATTTGCTTGCCAAAGCCGATTATTTAGATGTTATAAAAACAGAAATAACCCGCTTGGCAAACTACAAATATCAATGTAATGAGCAACTTGCATCAAAATTAAAAGCATTGCTTGCCAAAAAGAAAATCGCCGAATTTCAAAAAACAATCTGGAACGACGATAAACAAGTAAATAAAATCATTAAAACGCTTGTAGAGCGGAAAAATAAAAGCAAATTGTGGGGATGGTGGCAAAATTCGGAAACACAATACAATTTTTCGGCGCACGTACTGTCGGCATTAATGCAGGCAAAACGACAAGAATTTAACATATATACCGATATAAGCGAATTGGAAGAATTAATGATTTTATATTTGAATAATGCAAATAATAAAGATAGAATAAACATATTGCTAATGCTGAAAAACGTTGATTCAAAGATTGATAACCTCTCATATATAAGATATATTGAAAAAGATTCAACTCTTAATTTTAATGATTTTCTTAAATTAATGGAACTGAAACAACTGAATAACATTACCGTTAATGTGGACACACTCAAAAACTTTTATCACGAAACCATTTTCGGTAATGTCTATTATTTCAACAGCAAAGAAAAAATATTACAGTACGATATGGAAAACAATAAAATACAAAATACTTTACTTGCCTATCGTATTCTGAAACGCGCAGATTATTCTAAATATGAGCCGATTATAAAGAAAATGCAATCATATTTTTTAGAAACAAAATCAACAACGGGATGGATAAATACTTACGAAACATCAAATATTATTGAAACTGTTTTAGCCGATATATTGGTAAATAAAAACAATATAAAACATTCTACATTAAGCATTTCAGGCGATATAAACCAAACCATTGATGTTGCAGATAAAACCAAATTGGAATTTGAAACGACATTTAAACCAAACAAAGAAATTACAATAAGCAAAACAGGAGTTGAGCCTATTTATTTCACTGTTTATCAGCAAATATGGAATAAACAAGTATCCGAAAACGAAGGCAGTTTTGTTATACAAACACATTTTCAGAATAATAGCAATCAACTGAAAGCAGGCGAATTGACAAAAATTATTGTAAACCTTCAAGTTAAAAACGATGCCGATTATGTAATGATAAACGTTCCTGTTCCTGCGGGTTGCTCGTATGCAAACAAACCGCAACATTTTAAAAATGAAATTCATCGCGAATATTATCGCAACGAAACAGTAATTTTTTGCAATAAATTAAAAGAAGGCGTTTATGAATTTGAAATAGAATTAATGCCGCGATTTTGTGGAACATACAACGTAAATCCTGCAAAAGCAGAGTTAATGTATTTTCCAACATTCAACGCAAATACCGAAATGAAAAAAGTGAATATAAAAGATTAGTTTTTTTGTTAAAACAAAAAAAATATAGCATAAAAACGCTATATTTTTTGGTAGTAGCGGAGGAAGGATTCGAACCAACGACCTTCAGGTTATGAGCCTGACGAGCTGCCACTGCTCTACTCCGCGATATATTTTTGTTAAATCCAAATAAATTTTGGGATACAAAAGTAGTACTTTTTAGCGTAAAAACAAAATTTTATTGATATTTTTCAAAAAAAATTTTGTAAATATAAAATTTAAATCTACATTTGCACCCCGAAACTGATTGAAGAATTATTTAAAAAGTTTTTGAATTTAGATAACTGGTCCATTCGTCTAGGGGTTAGGACGCAAGGTTTTCATCCTTGAAACAGCGGTTCGATTCCGCTATGGACTACAATAAAAACAATAAAAATTATGGCAAATCATAAGTCAGCAATAAAAAGAATAAGACAAACAAAAACACGTAGAATTCATAATAAATACTACGCGAAGACAACACGTAACGCAATAAAAGCCTTACGCAACACAACAGACAAGGCTGCGGCTGAGTTGTTATTTCCGAAAGTGTCGGCAATGCTTGATAAGCTTGCAAAAAAGCATATTGTACACAAAAATAAAGCGGCAAACCTGAAAAGCAAACTTGCTTTGAAGGTGAACGCTCTCTAATTTTTTTAATGGTTTTAATTATTGGGCAAGCCCCCTTTCGCACGAAAGGGGGTTTGTATGTTTAAACGTTTATGTTACTGATTTTTTAATATCTTTGTAACTTAAATTTGTAATTCACGGCTTATGAAATTGTTGAAAATAAAAGAATGGGCGCAGGACGACCGCCCGCGAGAAAAAATGCTGCTGCACGGAACTGCCGCGCTTAGCGATGCCGAGTTGCTTGCTATTATTATTGGCAGCGGCACGCAAAACG
>JAITPP010000157.1 GCA_031289385.1 Prevotellaceae bacterium
AACTTGACAAACTTTAAAAACTTTATTTTTTCAACCCCGAATATTAAATAAAAACTAAACAATCAAAATTTTAAATTATTTTTGCCCAAACAAATAAAAATAAAAATGCAAATTTTGTTTAAATTTTCAATAAAAACTTTTAGTATTAAAAAAATAAAGAGTATTTTTGCGCCAAAATTCACAATGATTTATAATAATTAACAAAATCTCTATGAACAAAACAGAACGTGTTGAAATTGATGATGTTGTTATTCGTTTTTCGGGCGACTCCGGAGATGGAATGCAACTTACAGGAACTTTATTTGCCGATACTGCCGCTTTGCTTGGCGACGGTGTCTCAACCTTTCCCGATTATCCTGCCGAAATTCGCGCACCTCACGGTACGGTTTCCGGAGTTTCGGGTTTTCAGGTACACATTAGCAGCGGAACAGTGCGCACGCCCGGCGATTTTTGCGACGTGCTTGTTGCAATGAATCCCGCCGCTTTGAAAGCAAATGCCAAATGGGCAAAAAATGGTGCTACTATTATTGTTGATGCCGACGAATTTAACGAAAAAGGTATTCAGCGTGCAGGTTTTGCCACCTTAGAGCCTTTTGAAGAACTCGGATTGCAAAACAACAATTTAATCTTTGCGCCTATCACTTCGCTAACAAAAGAAAGTTTGAAAGACAGCGGTTTGGATAACAAAGCAATTGTGCGAAGTAAAAATATGTTTGCGCTTGGTATTTGCTATTTTATATACGATCAGCCTTTCGATTTTACTTTCAAGTATTTCAAAATGAAATTCAAAAAGAAACCCGATTTGATTGAGCCTAACAAAAAAGTGCTTGTTGATGGTTATAATTATGCCGCAAATACTCATGCTCATGCCAACACATATAAAATTGTTGCGCATAAAAAAGAAAAAGGCATTTACCGAACCATCAGCGGAAATCAGGCTACGGCGTGGGGATTGATTGCAGCATCCGAAAAAGCAAATCTTCCATTGTTCTGCGGCTCGTATCCTATAACGCCGGCAACGAGTATCTTGGAAGAACTTGCTATACACAAAAATCTGAACGTAAAAACACTTCAAGTTGAAGACGAAATTGCAGGAATTTGTACGGCAATAGGCGCAGCATTTGCAGGAAACTTTGCGGTAACAACAACTTCGGGACCCGGGCTGTCGTTAAAATCGGAAGCATTGGGACTGGCTGTGATGACAGAGTTGCCGCTTGTGGTAATAGATGTTCAGCGCGGCGGACCGTCAACAGGTTTGCCTACAAAAACCGAACAGTCCGATTTGAGCCAAGCCTTATACGGACGCAACGGCGAATGTCCTGTTGTTGTAATTGCGGCAAGCACTCCGTCGAATTGCTTTCATTACGCTTTTTATGCAGGAAAAATTGCAATGGAACACATGACACCCGTTATTTTACTTACCGACGGATTTATTGCAAACGGCTCAGAGCCTTGGAAAATTCCGCAAATGAAAGATTTCCCGCAAATTTTTCCGCCCATTGTACACGAAGGCGATACCGATTATAAACCGTATAAACGCGATGATGTTCGTTTGGCGCGGCGGTGGGCATTGCCCGAAACTAAGGGATTGGAACATCGTATTGGCGGTTTGGAAAAAGATTTTCTATCGGGCGAAGCATCTCATGAGCCTATAAATCACGAAAAAATGGTTAATGTTCGCGCAGCAAAAGTTGCCCGAGTTCAGGATTTTATTCCCAATCAGGAAGTCGTTGGCGAGCCTTGCGGCGATGTGCTGGTGGTAGGCTGGGGCGGCACTTTCGGACACCTGTATTCGGCTGTTGATGAACTGCAAAAAGAAGGCAAAAAAGTAAGTCTTGCACAGTTTAATTATATAAATCCGCTACCGAAAAATACAGGCGAAATATTTCAAAACTTCAAAAAAATTATTGTTTGCGAATTAAATTTAGGACAATTTGCAGCATATTTGCGAACACAGTTTTCGAATATCAGTTTTGAACAATGCAATAAAGTACAGGGATTGCCATTTACGGTTGCCGAACTCAAAGAAAGCATCAACAAATTAATATAATTTTAATACGAAAAAATATATAAACGATGGAATATACACAACAAGATTTTAAAAGCCCAATGGAACTGAAATGGTGTCCCGGATGTGGCGATTATGCAGTACATGCAGCCGTTCAACGCGCATTGCCCGTTGTTGCCAAAGAATTAAATTACACAAAAGAACGATTTACCTTTGTTTCGGGAATAGGATGCTCGTCGCGATTTCCGTATTATGTGAACTGCTACGGATTTCACGGAATACACGGACGCGCATCGGCAATTTCGACAGGCGTAAAAGTTGCTAATCCGCGCCTCAGCGTTTGGCAAATCACAGGCGACGGCGATGCTCTGGCTATTGGCGGAAACCATTTTATTCACGCCATTCGCCGAAATATCGACATAAATATCGTTCTGTTCAACAACCAAATTTACGGACTTACAAAAGGACAATATTCGCCAACATCAAAACTTGGAATGATAACCAAAACATCTCCTTACGGAACGGTTGAGCATCCCTTTAATCCGGGCGAATTGATAATCGGCGCACGCGGAACGTTTTTTGCCCGCTCGCTTGATGTTGAAATAAAACTATCGACAGATATTATGGTTGAAGCCGCAAAACACGACGGAACATCTGTCATGGAAATGCTGGTAAACTGCGTTATCTTCAACGATAAAACACATGGTTATATTTCCGACAAGGAAGAACGCGACAACAGAATAATAGTGCTGCAACACGGACAACCAATGATTTTCGGCAAAAACCGCGACAAAGGACTTATTCTCGATAGAGAACATCTTCAACTTAAAGTTGTGGAAATAGGAAAAGACGGAATTACCGAAAACGACATTTTGATACACAACGCCAAAACTCCCGACACAGGAATACACATGATGCTTGCCGGAATGAAAGCCCCCGAAATGCCCGTAGCACTCGGAATAATACGCAGCGTAACCGACAAAACCTACGACGATAATATTCGCGACCAACTTGAAGAAGTAAAAGCCGCCGCAAAAATACACTGCGTTGACGACCTTCTAAACAGCGGCGCAACTTGGGAAGTAGAATAAGACGGAAGTTCGGACGACAGATATATCCTCGTTTGAACAGATAAAAAGAAAATGACAAACGCAACAGCAAATAATATGACAGCAAAGGCTTACAAAGCGCACGAAAATGTATTGCAACACTACTGCAAATATCATTTACCCTTCGGCATCGCTTGCAGTAATATTGCAAACACCACCGAAGCCTCGCCGACGCTTTCAGAACATTCTGAAAGTTATACCAAGCCCTTGCCGACGGTTTCAGAACATTCTGAAAGTTACACCAAAGCCTTGCTGACGGTTTCAGAACATTCTGAAAGTTACACCAAGCCCTTGCTGACGGTTTCAGAACATTCTGAAAGTTACACCAAGCCCCGTCCGAACGAAAAAAGATATTATAAACTAATTAAAATATGAAAACAATTAAACTAATACAAATTATTATCTTCCTCTCAATTACTTTGTGTAGTTGTGATTCTTGCGAGAAAGAATATCTTACAGAACTACCGCCCGAAACCCAAACAGGGGCTAATACTTTTGGATGCTATGTGAATGGGGAATTGTTTGTGGCGCAAAGAGAATATGGGCAATTAGGCAGACCTTATCTAAGTGCAGGATATTCACGATTGACTACTATTTTAGGCATAGGAGCTGACGGTAAAAACGGACATGTCGGTTTTAGTGTTTTCTATCCTACAGAAAATGCAAACATAACCATGTCAACAGCAGGTTGTCATACAAAAGATTTATGGTATGGAAGAGAACCGATAGGAGAAGTTTACCTTACAAAATTCGACACTATTAATAAGATAGTTAGTGGAAAGTTTTCTTGTAAAATAAAATTATACAACTCTCAAAATTACGATGGTAGCGATACAATTTTAGATATTACACAAGGACGTTTTGATTTAAAATTAGAAATGTTAAATGACTAATAAATAAATTATAAAACAATGAAAACAAAAATATTAATAATTTTAGGATTGCTACTTGCAATAAATGGCTTAGCCCAAATAGGAGGCGGATTAATAAAATTATAAACGAACAAAAAAAATATATGAAATTA
>JAITPP010000195.1 GCA_031289385.1 Prevotellaceae bacterium
CTGCCCGCATTGCATTTACAACGTCAAAACATTCCTGATTGGCTAACAGCGATTTGTTTTCGGCATAATTTCGCCTGAATTTTCGCAATAAAAAATTGCTGTGCGCATAAAATTTTGTTCCGCTTATGCGTGTGTGTATCGGAATAAGCAACGTCAGTAAAATTCCTGATATTGTAGCATGTACGCCCGATTGCAGAATAACAATCCAAAGCACTATTCCTGTTATAACATAGATAAATGTGTGTCGTATTTTCAGCGAATTTAATATAAATATCACTGCCATTATTATTGCTGCAATAAGCAACATGTTGAAATGAATTTCGTGCGTAGGGTAAAAAACGGCTATTACCAGAATTGCGCCAAGGTCGTCGGCAATAGCAAGCGCGGTAAGAAATATTTTTACCGAAACGGGAACTCGCTTTCCCAATACCGAAAGTATTCCTATGGCAAATGCTATGTCGGTTGCTGTTGGTATGCCCCAGCCGCGCTCGGTTGCGGGCGAATTGATATTGAAAATAAAATAAATAAGAGCAGGCACTAACATTCCGCCTACTGCCGCCGCTATCGGTAAACTTGATTTTTTTAGCGATGACAGTTCTCCAACCATAATCTCGCGCTTGATTTCGAGACTTACTACAAAGAAAAATATCACCATTAATCCATCGTTTACCCAGTCGCGCAACGACATTTTTTGAACAAAATTACCAAACGATATTGAGAGTTCTCTTTCCCAAATTTCGTTTAGATTTAATATATTCGGAAAATTGGCAAATATAAGGGCTACAACGGTTGCGAAAAATAATAAAATTCCGCCTGTTGCTTCTTTATGAAAAAAGTTGGAAAATGTATCTCTTATTTTTCTGTCGCGCTTGTATAGCCAATAATTTTTGCGTATCTTTTTTATCTTTTCTTGTATATTCGCCATTTTTAAAGTTATTCAAAGTTTTTCAAGTTCATAAAGTTCATAAAGTTCATAAAGTTCATAAAGTTCATAAAGTTTATAAAGTTATAAAGTTTTTCAAGTTCATAAAGTTTTAATGTTTTAAAATTTCTATTTCTATTTTTTGTTTGATAAATGTGTCAGGCAACAAATTTTGTATAATATTCGCGCACCGATATTTGCATCAAATTCGTCGTTGTCGTTGTCGGGATTTGGCGCAACTTCGCTTAAATCGAAACCTGCAATTCGCTTTCCCGATTTTGCAAGTGTTTTAAGCAAATAATGCGCTTGCTGAAACGATAATCCTCCCGGCACGGGCGTTCCCGTATGCGGACAAAGTTCGGGACTTAATCCATCAATATCAAAACTTATATAAACATTTTCGGGCAAGTCGCTTATAATCTCATCGCAAATTGATTTCCACGTTTTTCCGCCAAACAATTCTTCGCTGATGTGAAAATCGGTATATGACTTTATTTTAGAATTATTTGCAATGAAGTTGGCTTCGTCGTCGCAAAAATCGCGAATAGCAACCTGAACGAGTTTCGACACGTTTTCGCATTTTGTAATTACATTGTACATTATTGATGCGTGCGAATATTCAAAACCCTCGTAAGCATTGCGCAAATCGGCATGTGCATCGATGTGCAGAATACCGAGATTTTCGTATTTTTCGCTTAATAATTTTATCAAACCAAACGGCACGCTATGTTCGCCGCCTGCAATTCCTACAATTTTTCCTTGTTCGTAATAGTTTTTTGCCTGCTCGTACACCCAATTATTCAAATTTTCAGATGCCTCGTTTATCGAATTTAATTTGTGCGAAATCAAAATATCATTAACACTTCCGCCGTTTTCGAGATATTCAATAACGGCTTCGGCTTTTTGGCGCATTTCTGCCGATTTTATAAATATTTCTTCGTTATACTGATGCGTTGCTATGGCTATTTTCCAAGCATTTTTTACGTCTGTGTCAAACAAATCAATTTGTGCCGATGCAGCAACAATTCGTGCTGGAGCGTTTGCTGTGCCTGCGCGGTACGATGTTGTAACATCCCAAGGTACGGATATTAAAACAATTTCTGCATCTGCAACAGAGTAAGGCAGTGCAAAAAAATTACCATTAGGCAATCCTATATTATTCGGGTTAAAATCTTGCATATTTATTCTCTAATTATAAAATTTATTTTGCAAATGTACATTTTTTTTTGTAAAAAAGTATATCTTTGTTGCACGAAATATTTAAAAAATAATTTAAATTATAATATTATGGAAAAGACATTAAAAACACTATCATTACTCATCTTAGTCATGTTTACAAATCAAATTACGGCACAAGACGAAATTTTAACTTTCAAGGTTGGAAATTTTGAAATTACAACCCTCTCGGAAGGGCAGCAGAGCGGCGGGAGTTCAATATTAATTGATGCAAAACCCGAAATCGTTAAAAAATACGCTCCCGATGGCACATATCCGTCGGCTTGCAATGCTTTTTTGGTAAAAACTGCCGACAAAACAATTTTGGTAGATGCAGGTTTCGGACGAAAACTATTCGACAATCTGAAACAAAAAAACACCACCGCCGAAAAAGTAGATATAATCTTGCTTACACACATGCAC
>JAITPP010000198.1 GCA_031289385.1 Prevotellaceae bacterium
TTTTGGAAATGTCAGTTCTACAATAATTTCGGCTACTCGGCGCGGATTTGCGCTCATCACTTTTGTGATTTTTGCTGTTGTTCCGTCTATATTAAAACCGTGAGCCTGTGCTGATATTCCCATAATTGTAAGCATACAACTGCCAAACGATGCTGCAAACAAATCGGTTGGCGAAAACGCTTCGCCTTTGCCGTGATTGTCGTTGGGAGCATCTGTGTTTATTGTCGTGTTAGACTGAATATGAGTTGCTTGTGTGCGAAGTTCTCCTAAATAAATTGATTTTACTGTTTCCATTTTTTTGTTGTTTTATTAATATTTCGTTTTATTTTATTTTTTGCTTTTTCTGTTTTTTCTTCAAATATATGTATTGTTTCGTCTAAGATATTTTTAAGTTCGTGTATTGTTTCATGTTGTTCATTTTCTACAATTTCGCCTATCAGTGTTGCCGAAGTGCAGCTTATAATTTCTACGTTTACAAAATCGCCTGCCGCATAATTTTTCTTTGGAAAAACCACTGTTTTATTTTGTGAAGTTCGTCCCGAAAGATATTCGTCAGAGCGTTTTGAAAATCCATCAACCAGCACATTAAAAATTTTTCCTATGTCGTTTTTGTTGCTTTCGAGCGAAAGACGGTTTTGAAGTGCAATTATTTCGTTCAATCGTTTTGTTTTCACATCTTCGGCAACATCGTCTTTTAACTGCCGTGCTGCCTTTGTGTTAGGACGTTCGGAATATTTAAACATATATGCAAAATCGTAAGCCACTTCGTTCATCAGCGATAATGTTTGCGCATGATCGTAGTCGGTTTCGGTGCAAAAGCCGGCGATAATATCGGTTGTGATTGCGCAGTCGGGAATTATTTTGCGAATTTTTGCAATGCGTTCCAGATAATGTTCGCGTGTATATTTGCGGTTCATCAGTTCCAAAATTCGCGTGCTGCCCGATTGTACGGGAAGATGAATACAGTTGCAAATGTTTTCGTACATCGCCATTGTATATAAAACTCCGTTGCTTATATCTTTTGGATGAGATGTAGCAAATCGTACACGCATTAAAGGATTTACGAGTGCTACCATTTCGAGAAGTTGAGCAAAATTTACATCCTTTTCGGGATTTTTCTCATCTTTCCAAAAATACGAATCTACATTTTGCCCGAGCAAAGTAACTTCTTTGTATCCGTTATCGACGAGTATTTGAATTTCGTTTAAAATTGTTTTGGGACTTCGGCTGCGTTCTGCTCCGCGAGTGTAAGGAACTACGCAGTATGAGCAAACATTGTTGCAGCCGCGCATGATTGATACAAAAGCGCTTACGCCGTTTTCGTCCATTCGCACGGGAGTAATGTCGGCGTAGGTTTCTTCGCGCGAGAGCAGTACGTTTACATCTTTTTGTCCGGCTTCAACATTGCGCAACAAGTCGGGCAGCGAGCGATAGGCATCGGGACCAACAACCATATCTACAATCTTTTCGCGTTCCAAAAGTTGTTCTTTCAATCGTTCTGCCATGCAGCCTATAACACCTATTTTCAGACTTCGCTTTTTATTTTTTGCAAGGCGAAAAACATCAAGCCGTCCCCAAACGCGCTGCTCGGCATTTTCGCGAATCGAGCATGTATTTATCAAAATTAAATCGGCTTCGTCAATATCTTTTGTGAGGAAATAGCCGTTATCTTGCAGTATCGCCAAAACAAGTTCGCTGTCGTTTACGTTCATTTGGCAGCCGTAAGTTTCGATATACACAAGTTTTTGCGACTTGTCTAAAATAGGTTTTATCGATTTATAATCTATCGTTTTCGTATTTATTTTTTGTTTTGACATATTAAAAGTTAAATTCCACAATTATTTTTTACATATAAACCAAGGATTTTGCATATTTTCTTTATTGTAACACAAGCGTTTTCCATCTTCTATCGAACATACCGAAAATCCTGCTTCTTCGGCTATTATTTGGCTTGCGGCGGTGTCCCATTCCCAAGTTGTATCGTAGCGCGGATAAATATCGGCTTTACCGACTGCAAGCATACACATTTTCAGCGAACTGCCGCGACGAATTATCAATATATTAGTATGTTCTTTTCGCAAATTATTTACATATTCCGATGTTTCGGGACTAATATGCAGGCGGCTTGTAACAACAGTAAGTTTGCCATTGCCAGTATCAAGCAAGGGTGGCATTTTAACCGAATTTTCTATTATTTCATCATAATTAAGTTCAGAATTTAATTCGGGTTTTATATTTGATTTTCGAAATGCGCCGCGTTCTTTTGTAGCATAATAAATTCGCTCATACGCAGGAGCATACACTATTCCAACAGTAGGATAACCGTTTTCTATCAACGCAATATTTACTGTAAAATCGCTTGTGCGGTTTATAAATTCATCAGTGCCATCCAAAGGATCAACCATCCATAGCAAATCCCACGAAATGCGCTCGTCGTAAGCAATAGAGCGTCCTTCTTCGCTGATAACAGGAATTCGTGTGATACCTAATGTTTTGTTTATTTCGTCGTGCGCCAAAGTATCGGCAATAGTCAAAGGCGTTAAATCCGATTTTGCTTTGATATTAAAATCGCCCGACTCATACACTTCCATAATTTTTGCACCTGCTCGTATTGCGGCATTTATTGCTGTGGTAAACAGCAATTTCATTGTTTCATCTGTTAGCATAATTTTATTTCTAAATTCGTTTTTGTTTGATTCAAAATTTTCAATCTGCAAACTTACATAAAATTATTGAGAAATGAGTTATTGAGTTTTTAAAGTTCTTAAAGTTTGTCAAGTTTTTAAAGTTTATAAAGAAAGAAGTTATAGAAGTTAAGAAGTTAGGGGAAGTTATTTGTTTGCTAATTCTTCATTCTTAACTCTTCATTCTCCGTTACGGCGCAGATTTCTGATTTCTATATTGTTATTTTGCACGCATGGCTATTTTAAACGAAAAAATGTTTTTTGATAAACAAATAATATTACCTTTGCGGGGAAACAATGTGGTAAAACATTGGAAAATGAGAGTAAATAATTGAGTATTAATAAAATATAATTAAAACATGAAAAGTATAATTGAAAAAGTCGAAAAATCTATAAACCTATTTGTAGATGAATTTACACAAAGTCCTTATCTTCACATAGTTGAGCATTCTTGGCATGCCCATTTGTATTATTTGATGAAACAATATCCGGAATTGGCAAATATAGTTACAATGAAAAATGGATATAAGACACAACTTATTCATAAAGAATGGCCGGAAACTATTGCATCAGAAGGAACGAAAAGGGGTAATTTTGATTTAGTTGTCTTCGAACCTGAAAAAATAACAAATTGTTCAATTAAAGAATTTATTGGCGGCAAAATTCATCCTCAAATTGTTATTGAAATGGGAGTAAATTATCCTCAGGAGATACAAAGCAACATTTTTCTGAAGACATTAAGAAATTAATACAAAGTATGAGTGGTAATGATATAAAATATGGGTATATAATTCATTTTCTTAATAAAGAATTTGATAAAGCCGCAGAAGATATAATAAAATGCCAAAAAATTGACACAGGAGAAATACCCGATTTTATTAAAATTGCCTATGTAGCACATTCTAAGTCTGATGAAACAAAAAAGGTAAGGTATAAGTACCTTAATGAAATAGAAATACAAGAAAAATGATCTATCCCAATTACCACCGCAACTACGTAATCCTGCCCGGCAGAGAAGACGCTTTATACAATTTTCTTG
>JAITPP010000235.1 GCA_031289385.1 Prevotellaceae bacterium
AACGGGCGGAAGTATGACTTTCAACAGTTTAAATCATTATCTAAATATTGCCGAAATGCTTATTCCATCGTCAAACTATTGGAATGTGATACACGGGCTTGCGCCGGGAGATGCCTCAAAAGATGAAGAAGGAATACAAATAATGCAAATGCTTGCAAAAAATATGGCATGGATGCTCAAAATGCGCGAACACGCAAAGGATATAGAGCCCAAGCAAGCCGAAAAAGTATTTACAAATTTTATAAGATAAGCAAAATGAAAAAACGTGAATTTATAAAATCAGCAGCGTTGGCAGGCGCAGGATTGGTGCTGGGAGTGGCATCGGGACAATTATTTAAATCCGACAAGAAAAACAAAAATAAAAAAGTAATCGCAATCAACGGAAGCCCCGACGAAAACGGAAATACTGCCTATGCACTGTCGATTATCGAAGAAGTTTTTCGCAACGAAAATATAAATTTTGAAATCGTTAATATCGGCAAAAGCAATATCAGAGGTTGCATCGCTTGCAACAAATGCCACGCCGAAAAAACCGTTTGCATACACACTACCGACGAAGAAAAAAAGTGGATAGAATTAATGAAAAACGCCGATGCCATTATTTTAGCATCGCCAACTTATTTCGGCGGAATTGCAGGAACAATGAAATCGTTTTTGGATAAAGCGTTTTATTCGAGTTCAAAAAACTTTCGCAATAAAATAGGCGCATCGGTTGTAACTACGCACCGAACAGGCGCGTCAATGACATTTGAAGGACTAAATCAGTATTTTACAATTTCGGAAATGCCTGTTGCATCATCAACTTATTGGAACAACATTCGCGGTTTGACAGTTGACGATTTGAAAAACGACAGCGAAGGCATACGCACAATGCAAAATCTTGCTAAAAATATTGTAGAATTAATATAATTTCGATTCTTATTTTTGTGTGATGAAAGATTTTCTTTTTGGAAAAACATTAAACGAACTTGGAGAAACAGTATCACAACTTGCATTGCCGCGTTTTGCAGCAAAACAAATTGCCGATTGGTTGTACAAAAAACGAGTGAAAACAATTTCGGAAATGACAAATATTTCACTTGAAAACAGACAAAAAATTGAAGAAAAATTTGATATAGGCGTTTCGCTTCCCGCGAAAAATCAAATATCAACGGATGGAACAAAAAAATATCTTTTCGAAATAAATCATGATAAAAAAGCGTTCGTAGAATCGGTTTATATTCCTGAATCTGAACGCGCTACGCTTTGTGTTTCGTCGCAGGCAGGTTGCAAAATGGCTTGCAAATTTTGCATGACGGGGCGACAAGGTTTTCAATCGAATTTGACAGCGGGCGAAATATTAAATCAAATTTGTAATATTCCCGATTCCGAATCGCTTACAAACATTGTATATATGGGCATGGGCGAGCCTTTCGACAACATTCAAAATGTTCTTAAAAGTCTCGAAATAATAACTTCGGATTATGGATTTGCATTGTCGCCAAAGCGCGTAACAGTTTCAACAATCGGAATTATTCCCGCAATGACGGAATTTATAGAAAAAAGTAAATGTCATTTGGCAATAAGTCTGCACAATCCCTTTGATGACGAGCGATTGCAACTTATGCCGCTGCAAAAAAAATATTCTGTCGGCGATATTATAAAAACATTACGCAATTACGATTTTTCGCATCAACGGCGATTAAGTTTTGAATATATAATGTTCGACAAAGTGAACGACACGCCGCGTCATAGCGAGGCTTTGGCAAGACTTTTACGCGAATTGGATTGTCGGGTAAACCTGATACGTTTTCATCAAATTCCCGACAGCGATTTGCGCCCGTCAAAAATTGAAAATATTGATAAATTTCAAAAATATCTCAACAGCAAAAATATTTTAACAACACTACGCGCCTCGCGAGGAACAGATATTCTTGCCGCCTGCGGAATGCTTAGCACGAGGGAGATTTATTATTGATTATTTACTATTTATTATTTACTATTTATTATTTATTATTGATTATTGATTATTAGGCTATTACAATTTATTATTTGTTATTGATTATTTACTATTTATTATTTACTATTTATTATTGATTATTTACTTATTTATTATTTACTATTTATTATTGATTATTTATTATGAATAAAGAGGAATTAAAGGAGAGAACTAAAAAATTTGCACATCGCTGTGTGAAACTTGCAAATGCTTTGCCCGAAACAAAAATTGGAAGGCATATTCAAGGACAATTAGTAAGATGTTCAACTTCTGTTGCTGCTAATTACAGAGCCGTATGTTTGGCACAGTCAAGAGCATCTTTTGTTGCAAAAATGAGCATAGTTGTTGAAGAAGCAGATGAAACTTCTTTTTGGTTAGAATTTATAATTGATGAAAAATTATTACCAAAAGAAAAAATAAGTCTTTTGTTGAAAGAAGCAAATGAATTATCTGCAATTTTTATCGCATCAAGAAAAACAATTAGTAGTAAAAACAATTAATAATTAACAATTAATCAATAATAAATTGTAATAGCCTAATAATCAATAATAAATAATCAATTATAATAGCCTAATAATCAATAATCAATAATAAATAATAAATAATAAATTGTAATAGCCTAATAATAAATAATCAATAATAAAGAATAAATTGTAATAGCCTAATAATAAATAATAAATAATCAATAATAAATTGTAATAGCCTAATAATCAATAATAAATAATCAATAATAAATTATAATAGCCTAATAATAAATAATCAATAATAAATTGTAATAGCCTAATAATCAATAATCAATAATAAATAATAAATAATAAATGTCTATTTCTCGATTATTTTCTCATCGCTGTGCATATTTATATTATTATTTTTCAGATATTTTTTTGTTTCGGCGGCGACTACTCCGCTTAATAAAAGCAGTGCAATAAGATTTGGTATTGCCATCAAACCGTTGGTAATATCAGAAAAATCCCAAATCAAATCTATCGAAAAAACTGCGCCTACAAATACCATTATCAAATAAACAATTTTGTATGGTAATACCGATTTTCGCCCGAAAAGATATTCTATTGATTTCTCTGCATAGTACGACCAGCCTATGATTGTGGTGAATGCAAACATCAAAAGAGATACGCCCAAAATTATTTCGCCAAACGGAATTTCTGAAAATGCCAAGCGTGTAAGTTCGAAACCCGTAAGTTCCGATTTCCATGCGCCTGTGTTTACTATTGCCAATCCTGTGAGTGCGCATATTACAACCGTATCCCAAAATGTTCCCGACGACGATACCAATGCCTGTCGCACAGGATTGCGAGTACGCGCTGCGGCTGCAACAATAGGAGCAGAGCCAAGTCCCGACTCGTTTGAAAACAATCCGCGCGATACGCCGTAACGTGCAGCAAGCATTATTACCGTGCCTGCCGCGCCTCCGCCCACTGCCTTAAATGAAAATGCCTGCGCAAATATAAGTTTTATTGTATCTAATAGCGTTTCGTATCCTGTAATCAAAATAAACAAGCATCCTGCAACATAAAATACCGCCATAAACGGCACTACACTTTGGCTTACGAGGGCTATACTTTTTATTCCGCCAATGATTACCGCGCCTGTAAAAATTGCCAATACAATACCTATATAGACTTTGGTTTGAACTACAAGTCCTAAAATATTTATTTCGGCTGCAAATCCAAACGTTGAAAAAATGGCATCTTTTATTGAATTTGATTGTGCCGACGAGCCTATGCCGAATGCAGCAAGAGCGGCAAATACAGCAAACAAAATGCCGAGAATTTTTCCAAGTTTTTTATTTTTTAATCCATATTGCAAATAATACATTGGACCGCCGGCAATGCTTCCGTCTTTGCACCTTACGCGATATTTCACGGCAAGTAAACCTTCGGCATACTTTGTGGATATTCCTAAAATTCCTGTAAGCCACGTCCACAGTACAGCGCCGGGACCTCCAAGCGCGATTGCCGTTGCTACGCCAACAATATTTCCTGTTCCTATTGTTGCCGCAAGAGCCGTTGCCAATGCGCTAAACTGACTAACATCGCCGTGCGAATTTTTGTCGCGCGTAACCGAAATACGAATAGCCTTGCCAATATATCGCTGCACAAAACCAAGCCTGAATGTTAAAAAAAGATGCGTGCCAAATAATAATATTAAAAGCGGGTAACCCCATAACCATGAGGACAATTCGGCGATAAAATTAGAAATATTTTCCATAATTATTTTATTGTGTTATACACAAAGATATGATTTTTTTTGTGAAAAAACGTTTTTCTAAAAAAAATATATATATCTTTGCAACGATAAAAAAAATTTAATATTTAAAAAATTTAACGAGTTATGGAACAAATTACAAAAAATTTCAAACTTATTGGCGGCATACTAATAGTTATTAGTTGTCTTTTGCCTTTCGTTTCAGTACCATTCTTTGGTTCTTTGAGTGGGTTTAGTCTTTTCAGTGGTGACATCTTAGCATTATTATCTATTTTACTGATTCTTGGTGGTGCAGCAGCATTAATTTATGTTGATGTTACAAAGAAAGACATCGAACTTGCACCGAAATTTAAATTATCTTACGTTGCAAAATTAGCATCTCTTGTTGGTGGCGCGCTTGCTTTTATTTACATTTTAACGACTCCACTTATTAGCGTAGGATTTGGATTAATTATCGAACTTCTTGTTGCTCTTGCATTGTTATTTGAAGAAAAAGTTGTTGCAGCATTGAAAAAATAATTTGCAAATTATTTTTTAATTGAAATTAATAAACTTGCCGAGTTTTTGTGCTTGGCAAGTTTTTTATTTTTAAATTAATTAAATGATGAAAAATGGAGAAAATTTAAAATGTAGAAATGTAGGAATTTAGAAATGTAGAAATGTAGGAATTTAGAAATGTAGGAATGTAGAAATTTAGAAATGTAGGAATTTAGAAATGTAGGAATTTAGAAATGTAGAAATGAACAAACAACTAAATACTAAATACCAACGACTAAATACTAAATACCAAATACTAACGACTAACTACTAAATACCAACGACTAAATACCAACGACTAAATACAAACGACTAAATTCTATATACTAACTACTAAA
>JAITPP010000246.1 GCA_031289385.1 Prevotellaceae bacterium
TACGGAATACTGAACTACTGAATACAAACTTTATAAACTAAATAAAAAATGAAAAACATTATAACAATAATCTTAATAATGATGCTTGTTGTTGTCGAAAAGTCGGCAGCATGCACTTCGGCAATTATTACAGGCAAAGCCACTGCCGACGGACGTCCGCTGATGTGGAAACATCGCGACACAGGCACAGAAAACAACAGAATGGTTTATGCCAAAGGCGCAAAATATTCGTACATAGGTTTAACCAACAGCGACGATATTAAAAACGAAGAAATATGGGCAGGAACAAACAGCGCAGGATTTTGTATTATGAATACCGCATCGTACAATATGAAAGACGTGAACGACGAAACAAAAATTAAAGATCGCGAAGGAATAATTATGCGAATGGCACTCGAATGTTGCGCCACAGTCCACGATTTTGAATATTTTCTCGACACCGTAGCAAAGCCAATGGGAATTGAGGCAAACTTCGGCGTGATAGATGCACAGGGCGGCGCAGCATATTACGAAACAAATAATTTTACATATATAAAATACGATGCCAACAATCCCGAAACCGCTCCGAACAACTATATAATACGCACAAACTATTCATGTTCGGGCGGCGACGATAAAGGAATGGGTTACATTCGCTACGAAAATGCAAAATACCTTTTCGAAAATCACGAATCGCAAAAATTTACTCCCGAATGGATATTATCGTCGGCATCGCGCTCGTATTACCATTCGGTGCTTAACGACGATTTGCGCACACTCATGCCCGAATTTGCAATCGATCAAGATTATATTCCGCGCAACAGCACATCGGCAGCGATTATTTTTCAAGGCGTGCGACAAGGCGAGCCGTCAGAGCGCACAACAATGTGGACGGCAGTAGGATTTCCCCCATGCTCGATAGTAGTTCCGCTATGGGTTAAAGGCGGCGAACAAATGCCCGAAATAATGACAATCTCAGATAACAATAATTCGCCTTTATGCGATAAAGTTGTTGCGTTAAAGCACAATGTTTTTCCGATAGAACGCGGCAACGGCGCAAAATACATGAACTTTTCGTTATTATACAACAAAAACGGCAACGGAATAATACAAAAAATAGCACCTTACGAAAAACAAATTTTTGAAGAAACATATAAACAAATCAACGAATGGAACTCAACTTCGTGGAACGCCGAAAGCATTAGCAATTATTATAAATATTTAAATGCTAAGATTGTAAAAATTTATGGAGATTTGTTTGAGTTATAATTTAAAATTAATGCTAAATAAATTTTGATAAATTGTAAATATTATATGCCTTTGTCGCAAAAAATACACAGAACAAAATTGACAAAAGAAGAGGTTGGTAAACTTCAAAAATAGTAAACAAAGGTTCTTTCAATACTCAAATTTACTCAACGTTGACAAGGGCGAATTAAGTATGGAAAAAACACGAATGAACGCATTTGTGAAATCTTAAAATCAATATTAGAAGATAGACCGAAAAGAGAAAAATGATAGAAAACGAGATGGATGCTAAATCTATCCGCATTTATTAGAAAAAGATTGATGGATATGTTGAGGCTAAGTTAATTTTCATATAAAAACAAAAAAACTAATCAGAATGTTGATTAGTTTTTTTGTCGGGGTACTCCGACTCGAACGGAGGACCCCCTGCTCCCAAAGCAGGTGCGCTAGCCAACTGCGCCACACCCCGAGTGAATTTCTAAAATTCGGACTGCAAAAGTAGAGTAAAAAATCAAATATTCCAAATATTTTTAAAATCATAATGTTTTATTTCTCGTTTTTTCTGTTTATTTGTTACTTTTGCAGCAAATTATATATAATGAGGAATCGAAAAAACATAAAATTTTATTTTACAGCATTGTCGGCTACGGCAATTTCTCTTTTTATGCTTGATATTATTTTAGGCTCGGTTTCTATTTCTGTTAAAGAAGTTTTCAATGTGTTTTTTTCGCCCGACAAAGTTGAGCCGCAAATTTATAATATAATCATTAATTTTCGATTACCACGCGCTTGTGTGGCTTTGCTTGTAGGAGTGGCTTTGTCGGTAAGCGGCTTGCAAATGCAAACTGTTTTTCGCAATCCTCTTGCCGATCCTTATATTCTTGGTGTGAGTTCGGGCGCAAGTTTGGGAGTTGCTCTGTTTTTGCTTGGCTCGTCGATATTTTCAATGATATTGCCTGTGCTTGTTTCAAATTTCTGCATAGCATCGGCAGCGTTTGTAGGCTCGGCGCTCACGCTGTTTTTGGTACTGATTGTTTCAATACGTATTCGCGATATAATGACTGTTTTGATATTCGGCATAATGTTTTCGGGTGCGGCAACGGCAATTGTAGGATTGTTGCAGTATTTAAGCAGCGAGTCGGCACTTAAAACCTTTGTTGTGTGGACGCTCGGAAATCTCGGCAGCGCAACCTTTGATGAAATTAAAGTGATGTTCGTTATAACTTTGGCAGGATTGGCTATCGTTATTTTTTCGATAAAAAAACTAAATGTACTGCTGCTTGGCGACATTTATGCGCAAACAATAGGCGTAAATTTGAAATTAACGCGAATAATAATTTTTATAAGCACAAGTTTGCTTACAGGGCAGGTTGTCGCTTTTTGCGGACCTATCGGCTTTATCGGAATTGCCGTTCCGCACATTGCACGAATGTTTTTTCGCCGCGCCGATCATCGCATATTAGTTCCCGCTTGCATACTTTTAGGCGCAAATATAATGTTGCTTTGTGATATTATTTCGCAACTTCCCGGATACAGCATTGTTATTCCCGTTAATATTGTTGTGGCATTCATTGGTATTCCTGTAATAATAAAAATTATTTTATCCAATAAAAAAATTATTAATTGATGAATCAGCACAACATTATAATAGAAAATATTTCGCTCGGATACAAAGATTCGACAAATACTGTCGAAATATTTCCTCCGTTTTCGCTTACCGCCGACAGTTCGCAGTTTATCGCTCTTGTTGGGCGCAACGGAGTAGGAAAATCAACATTGCTGCGAACGATTACAGGTTTGCAAAAGATTTTTTCGGGGAAAATTTATATAGATGGAAAATCAACCGAAAACCTGTCGCGTAAACAATATGCCGATTTAATGAGTTTTGTTTCAACAGAAACGGTTAGAGTTTTGCATCTCAAAGTTTTTGATTTGGTAGCATTGGGGCGATATACATATACAAATGTGTTTGGAAATTTAAGCCTGAGCGACGAAAAAATTATTCTCGATTCGCTGAAAATGGTTGGCATGAGCGATTTTATATGGCGAAATGTTTCGGAGTTGAGCGATGGCGAGCGTCAGCGCGTGATGATAGCCCGCGCCCTTGTGCAGGATACGCCAATTATGATTCTCGACGAGCCTACCGCATTTCTCGACATACCAAATAAATACGAAATAATTTTGCTGCTGCGCAATTTGGCTCGCGAAAAGGCGAAAACAATAATATTTTCAACCCACGACTTAAACATAGCCTTGCAACTTGCCGACAAAATATGGCTAATGGCAAACAAAAAAATGCACGATGGCACACCCGCCCAACTAATACAAACAAACGCCTTCAACCAAATGTTAGACGGCACTATGCTAAAAATGGAAAACGGCGAAATTAAATTTCAATGAGTGATTAATGGTTAATGATTAGTGATTAATGGTTAGTGGTATATATAGGGCATATAATGAAAGATTATAAATACATCTCGTGTAAAAGATATATAAAACCCCCATCCTTTTCAAAAAACAGCCCCGTTTTTCAATGTATTTTACCATTATTGTCCGATAAAAACACAAAAAGAGTTTTAGGCAAAAGTAATTGTCTGATAATCAGTGATTGAATTTTCATTAATTGCAAGTTTTGCAAAGTAAGCCCCCCTAAAAAAGAGA
>JAITPP010000099.1 GCA_031289385.1 Prevotellaceae bacterium
TATAAATAGCTTTGTTGATAGTGAAAACAAGCCCCGCAATTTGCGGGGCTTGTTTCCTATTAAAATAATATTTTTTTGGTATTTGAGTTGTATTTAAAAAGTTTTTTATATCTTTGTATCCACATTTAGGGGCTTGCCGAAAGGTTCGCACCACTCTTAACCCCCAATAGGGGGTTTCGTATTTTTATAAAGCAATTACTTCTTTATTATTTGTTGTAAAATATAATACTTTTATTCCTGTTTTTTTGAGTTTATTTAATTCCTCATGTATTTTATTTGTCATTTTTTCAAACTCAAAAACAACAATTTCAGCACCTTGTTTTCTAACTGCTTTTTTAGCGTAATCAACAATATTGTTATGGCTTGCTGTCTTTTTTAAGTCGGCGGCAATTCCGTTAATTCTAATATCGTAACTTCCTGATTTTTCGGCAAAATATTCTACTGCGTAGCCGTTGGCTCGTAGCGTTTCGCACATATCGTGTTCTTTGTCGAATTTCTTTTTTTCCTGTTTATTCCGCTCTGCTTGCGTAATGCGATTGCGTTCGGTTACAAGATAACCGCCGTTGTTATTAAAGCCGTCATGTTGATATGTTTCCACGTCATATTTAACGTAGTCTTTGATATTTTGCAAATGCTGTTTATATTGTTTGTTTGCGTTTGCAATAGATTCGTTTTGTTTGTTTGCCGCTTTAAAATAACTTGCGTTATCAGAAAATATTTTGCCTGTTTCAAAGGGGTTGCCGTCAAGCCCTTTTGCTGCTGGAACTACGGGCGGCATTTTTTTTGAAGTATTTTCAAAAGTTTCTTCCCAGTCGCATTTGCAGTTCCACAGGTTGCCCGGCTGATTGTGCTGCCAGAACGGGTGATTTTTTGGCAATACCAATCCGTAAAACTTTTTGTGCGCTTCACGCGGATCGGCAGAGCGCGAGGGCAACCATTTAAGATTTTCAATTTCGGTATCTTCGCCAAATTCCTGCCATTGTTTTGCCGTTCGGCTGCGTGCAATGGCTGCGTGATATTCGGCAGCCTGATAACGATTTGCCGTGTTCAATACTTTTTGTGCGTACTTATAAAAATCGGTTTGGCTGCGTTCTACGCCGTCGGCATCGGCTACCTGTCGCTTTACCGACTGTGTTACCAAATATGCTTTGTGGGCTGCAAAACGATTAACATTTGCAATTAATTGCTGCTGTATATTAAAATATTTATCATCGTATTCGTTGCTGCCGAAAACGCTCTCAACAGCCTTTTGCAGGCTATTTGAATAGTTTTTGAGTAATGTTTTTGATATGTCATTTTTTGATGCAGCAATATCGGCAATTACTTTTTTTGAATTATTACCATCGGACAAAACAAATTCTTTCGGCATATTTTCGGCAAATTGCCGCAGCACTTCAATATCGCCGCAAAAGTAAAGATTGTCGAGCGGAGCGTTCAGCAAGCCCCTCGCATGAGAGGGGCTTAAACGAAAAAATCAAGATTATCTTTATCGCGCATTTCTGTTTGTACGCCGAATGTTCGCAGTCCTGTAACTGCAATTCCGAAAGTGTTTTTAATCCATTCAACATCTACATCGAAAAATTGTGCAGCCTCGTAAGTCATTTTCCACATATCTTGAATATCCGTTTCGCGGCGAATGGCAAGGCGCAAACCATCTTTTAAAATACCCATGTTGCAGAGTGCAGGCATCACAATTTTGTTAAAACAATTTTCGACAAAACGGCGGTCGGCAAGCACTACGCTTTCAAGCAGTTTTTCGCTTACCTCTTCTTTGCTGCGATTGCCGTTTACGGTATCCTGTCCCAGCACTGCGCCAACTATCAGCATAGAAATTTCGTTGTTGCATAGTTGAATAAAGTTTTTGTAAACATCGCCGTTAGTGTTTGTCGGATTCGCAAACTCAAAGTTTTCCTCAGTGTCGATAATCCACCATGCCGCGCTGCCTATTGTGCGCATCATGTTTTCGGCGCGTTGCAGCATACCTTTGTCGGTTGTGTTTGTTTTGAGAACTCGCGGCGGTATCCCGTATATTTCGCAGAGTTCGCTCCAACAGGCTTGAGCGAATTTTTTCATTAAAATATGCGGAATAGCTTTGTTGAGTATTCCCAAATCATCGGGACGAATAGGAAACTCTACAATCCATTTTCCGAAGTCGGGAAGTTCGCGGTAATATATTCCTTTGTCGTCGCCCAAATCGCCGAAAAATTGCCCTGTGTCGGGAACAATATGTTTGCGCGGGATAAGCGAAGTAAGTAGCAATCCCGAACTGTCGTAAGCAAATTCAACTACCGAATTGCGAAAAAACCTGCTTTCAATGATTATTTCGGAAAGCGAATCGTACAAGCCCAAGTCTTTAATCAATTTTGTTGATTGTTCGTCGAGTTTGCCGTCGGCGTTTGTAATTTCAAAGTCAGCACCTTGTGTTTTGTCAATGCGCAGTCCTATTTGAGAAGTCAGCAAAGCATCGTACATTATGGTGTTATAAAGTTCCTGCAAGCGAATTTGTTTGGGATTTTCGGCACGTGTAGCTTCCTGTATTGCTTTTTTCCAATCGGCAATATCTTTGCGGGTTATGCTTTCCTGTTTTTTTATGACGTAAGAAATCAAATCGCTGCCGCCTGTGCCGGCTGTTTTTGAATTTTTTGGTTTATTTTCTTTTTTTGCCATGACTTAAAAAATTAAAATGAATGTTCAAATTTTGTGTTGCTGCCTGCTTTTATTCGTGAATCTGTTTCCCCATCGGCATCGGCAATGCGCGGAATGTCGGGGAATATTTTTTCGGCTGCTACCTGTTTGAAATAATCAATAACACGGTCGTAACGGTCGCGCCACATTTCATATATTGTTTCTGCGTTCGACAGTTTTATGATATTCCAAACGGTGATTATTTTTGTATTTTCAAGAATCAGCGCGTTGCGATTGTCGCCTTGCGCTGTAAAAATTGCGTTGAAATCATATCGTTGAGAAAGGTATGATTTTGCTTCTTCGATTGCGGCGGCTATTGCTTGCAAAATTATTTGATTGTCGCCGTCGGTAATTTCGTTTAGTGCATGTGAATAAAGCACCATTTCAATTTCTGTTGTTTCTAAATATGCCATTTTTTTAGTATTTAGTATTCTTTATTTAGTCGTAAGTCGTAAGTCATAAGTCATAAGTCGTAAGTCATAAGTCATAAGTCGCTTCGCATTCCTACATTTCTTCATTCCTACATTTCTACATTTCTACATTCCTACATTTCTTCATTTCTACATTAATCATTAACCATTAATCATTATCACCAGTGCCGTGAATTACCTGTGATAGTTCCTGTTATGTATGCAGAATTAACAACCTTGTGCCGTTTGTTTAATAAATAAATTGCGCCTTCGAGAGCATCGGGAGCATCGTCGTGCGATTTGCTTCCTTTTTCAAACATTAGCAGTTGTTCTTCGAGTTGCATCATTCCAATGCTGTTTTTTTCGTTTTCGTTGAAAAGAATAAAACCGCGTTCAAACAAAGGCTGTAATGCCTCAATACGTGCGAATTTATCGGGTTTTTTGCGCGAATCGCCGCGTACAGGTATTTGGTATCCGATAGTGTTGCCGACTTCTTTAAATTCGTTCATAATCAAATCCTGAATGAAATTCGATTCCATATAAAAATGCACGGGATTGTCGCCGCAAAAATCGCTTATATCGTAATGCCAGCGTATCATTGCCGATACGCTTGTTTGGTCGGCATAGCATTTAATTACATGATATTCGCCTTTTTTTGTAATTCCAACCAAGCAGGTAGCCTTATAGTCGTTTTGTGTTCCATCTTTGAACGATGGGTCGGTGTAGCAAACGAGCGAAATATATTCGCGCAATGGCAGCATTTTGCCGTAACGAATATATTTGCGTTCAAATACAGAGCCTTCGTTAATGGGATTGTTCATGTATTCTTTTTGAAACATGCGCTCGCCCATTTCGGTGCGCAGTTTGTTCACATCGTCAATACTGTAATTTTCGTTCCAGCTGGGAATGCCTTGTTTGTTTAGCGCATTTACAACGGTATGATAAACATTAGGACGTTCAGCAATCATAGTAAGTACCGACATTTGCGAAATTCTGTTGCCTACTAAAATATAACGTCCGCGCCCCATATCCATAGTTCCTATTAATGCAGATAAACACCAATCAGTAGCCTGCCTAACTCGTTTTTGATTACGGCAAAGTTCGTCATCGTCAATATCATCAATAACGATATAATTGGGGCGTATTCCGCGATTTTTAATTCCGCGCGGCGATTGTCCGCGTCCCAGCGCAATGAACATACAGTTGTCGGCGGTTTTAAATTCGCCGGCTTCCCAACTACCGGCAGCCACTTGGTCGCCGAAATCGTTAATGAATAAACTGTTATACTGTAATTCGCCCTGCAAGTCGGAAAGTAAGCGCACGGCAGCATCCTGCGATTTTGACACAAGAATCATAACCATAGCCTCGCGATTTTCCTGTATTTTCAGCCACAGCGGAATTAACAGCGACATGTGAGTACTTTTTGCATGTCCACGCGCCCACTCGAATACGCAACGCGCCTGCGAATATTTTAAAATGTATTTTGCAGCATCAATTTGAAATTTGCCGCAAGGTTTTTTTGCGAGATGCGGAAAGTAAGTATTAACAAAAAAAACATAATCATTGCGGGCGCGAGTAACTCTGTCGGTGCGGACAACAGGGCTGTCATCAACAGGCGTATCGCACCAGCGGTGCATCTCGCTTTGATGTGCATCCCATAGCCGTTTTGCTTCAATTATGTCTTTTTTATTGTTCATAATTTTAATTTGCCTGTCATCAGTTCAGAAAGGTAGTCGTCTTGAAGTTTTACTATTTTGGCTACTAATTCTTTTGACACTTCAACGTCAAAAGAGGCGCGATATTGCAGCCATTTTCCAAATGCTGTTAGAACTTCTACGGTATCGACAATGTTTGCTTTTTTGTCAAGTTTTTCGATTGTAGCGGCAAACTTGCTTAATTTGTCGGCAAATTTTCCATCGGCGATATTGTCAGATTCTTCAATAAGATTACTTATTTTAAGAAGTAATTTATTGACAATTTCGGGGCGTGTAATGTTGGCTGCGCCTCGTTTTTCTTTCCATTTACTTTCGTTTACCCAGCGTGAAATTGTTACCCGCGATACGCCTGTTTTTTCGGCGATTTCATCCTGCGCCTCGCCGCTCATGTAAAGTACGCGGGCAAATTCTTTTTTCTTTTGTAATTCTGATTTTGTTGCCATTCGTGTTTTTTTTATGCAAAATTGACGTGAAATAGGTTAAAATAAAAAAATATGGTTAGTTATTAACCATATTTTTGCAAAAATGAACCTTACTTATGAATTTTGCATAAAATTTTTTATAAAAAAAATGGCAAATAAAACATTTATAGCAAATGACGAAAGTTTAAATTCGTATAAATTCTGGGTGAGAACAAACGGAATTGACTTGTCTTTATTTAAGAAAAATCCGATTATGCTTTGGAATCATTATCGTTCATCTTCGTGGAACAGCAATAAAGATGAAGTTTTGCCCATTGGTGTTTGGGAAAACATACGAATTGAAGGCGACAAACTTTTGGCAGATGCGCATTTTGACGAAAAAGACAAATTTGCCGCCGAAATTTCACGTAAAGTTCAAGAAAATTTTTTGAACATGTGCAGCATCGGAATTGAAGTGATAGAAGAAAGCCAAGATGCACCGTTCATAAAACAGGGACAGCAACGCAGCACAGTAACAAAATGTTTACTCAAAGAAATATCAATTGTAGATATTGGCTCAAACAGAAACGCAATTGCTCTTTATGATAATGAAGGCAAAATAATAGAATTATCAGACAACAACGAATGTCCTATTGCGCGATTAAATGACACAAATTCTAACGAAAAAAATAATAATATGAAATTAATTGCTTTAAAACTTGGGTTGTCCGATGCGGCAACACAAGATGAAATTTTGTCGGCAATCACAAAATTGCAGGATGACAACAAAACAGTTGTTACGCTGCAACAAAAAATTGATGCGGCAGAAAAAGAAACCAAAGAAAAACACGAAGCCGAAGCGGGAAAGTTGATTGACGAAGCCGTAAAAGCAGGGAAAATTGAGGCAAACGGCAAAGAGGCGTTCAAAACGCTTTTTGCAAACGATTTTGACAATGCCAAGAAAACGCTTGAATCAATATCGGCGAAATCAAATCTTGCAAGTCAGGTAAATCATTCTGCCGGTGCAAGCGAAAAGTTTGTAAAACTTTCGTGGGACGAAATGGACAAAAAAGGTATGCTTGCCGAATTAAAGGAAGCGGATGTTGATTTGTACAAATCGAAATTCAAAGAAAAATTTGGCAAAGAGCCTAATTAAGTTGAAAGTTTATAAAGTTAAAAAGTTTATAAAGTTTATAAAGTTAAAAAGTTTATAAAGATGGCAAAGGAAAAAGATACAGCAGAAATCGTCGAACAGTTAAAGGCAAACGCAGAGGCAGAAGCAGCGGCAAAAGCAGAGGCAGAGGCTGACGAAAAGGCAAAAGCAGAGGCAGCAGCAGCGGCAAAAGCAAAAGCAGAGGCTGACGAAAAGGCAAACGCAGAGGCAGCAGCAGCGGCAAAAGCAAAAGCAGAGGCAACAACCGCAAAAGCGGATTTGCAAGAAAAAGGTAAAGAAATTTTGAAATACTATCCATTTCAAAAATTCTTGTGGATAAACGCAGAAATGCAGTTGCTCTTTACGGCAGATGCGCCTGCGGGCTTTGTGAAAGTAGAAAAATGAAATTAAAAAAATTATAAGAAAATGGCATTACAAAAAGAAATCTGGTTGAACGATATTATCGAAGGTTTATTTCCGAATAACACTTTCGCCGTTCGTTCTATCGACCACAGCGATTATGTGAACGACAAAACCGTTCACGTTCCAAACGCAGGCGCATTGCCGACAGTTGTGAAAAACCGCTCAACAGTACCGGCAACAATCACGCAGCGCACCGATGTTGATATAACTTATGATATCAACGAATTTACATCCGACCCCGTTTACATTCCGAACAAAGACACTGTTGAATTGTCGTATGACAAACGTCAAAGCATCATCGGCGGAAGTAAAGTAGCATTATCAAACGCCGTAGTTTCGGATTTGATTCTATCATGGATACCTACCGCGCCTACATTTATTGTTGGCACAAGCGGACAACGTGTAACAATGGTAAACAACTGCAAAACGAAATTCGACAATGACGATGTTCCGCAGGAAGGACGTTGTATGTTGCTCACTCCTACGCAGTACAATCAGCTTCTTAATGAGCTGACGAACGCACAGGTTGCATCTTTCCTTTCGGGCGCAGACCCTGTAAAAGGGATTGTTGGAAAATATCTGACATTTGACTTTTACATGCGCAGCGTAACGGCTTACACTAACGGGACAACAGTAGTTCCACCAACATCGACAAATACAAGTAACGCAGGTTTGGCATGGCACGAAAAATCGGTTGCACGTGCAAGCAGCGGTGAAACGATGTTCGGCAACGAAGACGACCCGACTTATTACGGCGATATTTATTCATTTTTGGTTCGTGCTGGCGGACAGTTGATTCGCAGCGACAAAAAGGGATTTATTGTTATTAACGGTTAATAATTAACGGTTAGTGGTTAATGATTAATGATTAATGTTTAATGTTTAATAAATTAATAAAAAAATGAAAAGGTTTTTTTCACTCTGTTTAGGCTTGATGCTGTTGTTTAGTGCAAGGGCATTGCAAGCATGGGAATTAAAAGTTGATGTTAAAAGTTCAACCGAATATTCGGTTTTTAATGTCGAAAATGTATTTACAGCAACTGCCGATTATGATGTTCAATCGGGCGACAGTTGCGGTGTGTATCTGTTTAATAATTTAGGGATTTTGCCCGAAGTTTACATTTTAGACGTTCCAATTAAATATGTAACAATTAACAGCAAATCGCGAACGTGCAAATCGTTATACAGTTGTAAATGTGCTAATATGGCAAGAGATGCGTTGCCAAATAGTAGATGCATTAATGAAAACACATATTACAATTAATAATTAACGGTTAGTGGTTAGTGGTTAATGATTAATCACTAATCATTAACCACTAATAATTAAAACAAAATTATGGATTCGACATTAATAACAGCAATAGTTTCAATGATTACAGGCGTGGCGGCTTGGTTTGTCGGCAGGAGAAAACAAAAAAATGATTTTATTGCCGATTTACAGGCATCAATAAATATGCTTGCTGACTACAACCATAAATTGCTTGCCGAAAACCTTGAATTACGAAAAGAAATTGTTGAGCTAAAAGTTCAATTTTACGCATACGAGCAAAAAAAAGAACAAAAAAAGGGGAAAAAATAATGAATATTCTGATTATTATTAGCTGCTTTTTTATTATTGTGTTATTGGTTGTAGATTCTATAAGGCAAGAAAGGACGTTGAAACGCGAGTTAAAAAAAATCAAGCAAAAGATAGATAACATTGCGAAGGAAACACAAGAATTTCTTGACGAAATTGCTAAAATAAAAGAAAAATAATGATACGTACTGTTTTTTCATACTTGGTTTTATGTTTATTATTTGGTTGTGCAAGCCGCACTACCACGATTGAGCGGGCTTCAACAGAAGTTGCAACAACAATTAAAGCAACTTCTGTTGATACGTTCAAACAATACATAAGCGAAACAATTTATGTACATATTCCCGAACAACAATCAAGCGTAAAAATTGCAATTACAGACGTGGAAAACTTGCCGAACAATGCGCAATTTTCAAACACAAACGGACGCGCAAGCGTTGCCCTAACACGCCAACACGACACAATAACAGTAACAGCAATATGCGACAGTTTGCAACAATTATCTTACAATTACGAATTATTAATTACGAATTACGAAAGGAAAATTGAGCAACAAAATAGCGAAATAAAGTTGTTTGAAACTGAATATAAAAAAACGAAATACGGTTTTTCAATAATTGCTATTTTCATTATCGGCGCGGCTGTCGGTTTTATCGCAGGCGGTTTATTGAGTAAGAAAAAAAGCGTTATTGATACGATTTTAAATTTCATTAAAACACTGTTTAAATAGTGATTAATGATTAGTGATTAATGTTAGAATGTAGAAATGTAGAAATTAAGAAATGTAGGAATGGAAGCGACTTACGACTTACGACTTATGACTAACGACTTACGACTAAATACTAAATACTAAATACTAAAAAAAATAAATTATGGCACATCCAACAGAAGGATTTGTAAACGGCAGCGAGTTGCTGTTATTTATCAAAGACGCATTAGACACATATCAACCGGTAGCGCACTCAACATCGCATACTGTTGATTTTAATTCTGAAACAAAAGACAGAATAACAAAAGATTTGTCGCAAAACGGCAAATGGAAAGCAAAATCAGTGAGCGGAATAACCGCATCTATTACCTGCGAAGGTTTATGTATATACGACAGCGATAAACTGTCGTACAAAGATATTCTTGCGAAGTTAAAAGCAGGCGAAACCGTTATGCTTAAATTCGGTTACAGAGAAGATGTAGCAGGCGACACTTACGAAGAGGGCGAATTTATAATCGCTTCAATCAGCCAAACATCGCCGGCGGGCGAAGATACAACGTTCAGCGCAACGTTTGAAAACAGCGGCGAAGTTACTACGGTAGTAGTTACTACTTAATGGTTAGTGATTAATGATTAATGATTAATTATGAATAAAATTACTATTAAAGGAAAGGACTATCCCATGCGTAAAACGATGGGAGCGTTTGTAAACTTCAAACGTAATCGCGGCGTTGATATAAGCGAAATAGGCAACGATGTGGATTCTGTTTGTTATTTCATTTACGAATGTGTAAAATCGGCTTGCCGAGTTGACGGCATTCCGTTTGATTTTTCGTTTGAAGACTTTGCCGACAATGTTGATTTCTCTGTGCTTTTTGATTTTCAAAATTCGCAGGATACGGAACAAACAGCAGATTCAAAAAAAAAGTAGATATTGAGGATTTGCTCGCAATTGCATTAGGGCGTATCGGCATAAGTTACAACGATTTTATTGCCCTTACGCCCTTTGAATTTAATAAAATATACGATTCGTGGTATAAATGGCAGGAGCAAATGATGCGCGAACGCTGGGAACAAACACGATTTATAGCAATGACAAACATAACGCCACATTCGCGCAAAAAATTAAAGGCTACGGATATAATACGCTTCCCGTGGGATGTAGAAAAGAAACAAAAAAACAGCGATACTAAAAAATCAACTCGCGAAAGGTTTGAGGCGTTGAAAAATATTATCAATTAAACGGGATAGCCAAAACCCATATAACCATCGATACCGGGACCGGAAGGAGGCGTTTTTTTTGAGAATATGGCGGCAACAAACAAAGCAACAGCCCAAATAGCAAGACCGTGAGCGGCAAGAATAACATTGTGAAAAAACATAGCAATTAAGGCAACAATAAAAGATATTATTGCAATTATAACAGCAATAAATAATATAAATTCTCTAATATTTTTAAATATTGTTTTCATTATGAAAATTTTTACAAATATAAGAAAAAAAATATAAATGGCAAAAGAAGTCGAAATAAAATTAAAGTTAACGGAAATTGGCAGTAAGGAAGTAGAAAAAATTATTGCCGAAATTACTAATGTTGATGAAGCAACAAAAGCACTAATCGAAAGCATAAAGACATCGACAACTAATTTTGAAAAGTTTGTCAAAACAGGTTTTCAATTATCGCAGGTGCGCGATTTAATAAGCAGCACTGCCGACATATTAAACAGCATGACAAAACCTGCGCTTGACTTTGACTATGCCATGCGGCAGGTGAACACGATAGCCGGCAAGAGCGAAGTTGAATTTGAAAAACTTTCAGACAGCATTTCCGAACTTGCCACAAGAATGCCCATTGCCCGCGAGGAACTTGCCAAAGGATTGTATCAGGTAATTTCGAGCGATATTCCCGAAGAAATGTGGCTGACATCGCTGGAACAATCGACAAGAACCGCCATCGGCGCTGTTGCCAATTTGGAACAGGTAATACTTGGAACTTCGGTGGTTATTAAAAACTACGGCATGTCGTGGGAGGATGCCGGCTTGATACAGGACAAAATGCAAAAAGCGGCAATAGTAGGCGCAACCACACTCGAAGAGATGGCAAATTCTATGCAGTCGGTAGCAGGTTCGTCAGCCACATTAGGCGTTAGTCTTGATGAATTAATCGCCGTATATGGAACGCTCACGGGTGCTTCAGGCGGCACGTCCGAAGTAACAACACAGTTGTCAGGCATATTAAATTCGTTGATTTCACCAACAAATGAGGCAACGCAAATGGCAAAGCAAATGGGAATACAGTTTGATGCCACCGCAATAAAAATAGCCGGCGGACTTTTGCCGTTTTTGGAAAACCTCACGGAGGCAACACAGGAATATGCCGCAAAAACAGGCGTTTCGCTTGAAACAATATCGGGAGGGTTGTTTTCAAACGCCCGAAGTTTGAAAGCAATAATACCGATAACAGGAGAACTTTCCAAAAAGTACCGTCAAAATATTGAAGATGTAAAAAACGCAGCCGGCGAAATAGATTTTGCCTTCGGGCAAATGAACAAAACGGCACAGGCAACCGAACAGCGATTGAAAAATACCGTTGCCGGCTTTTTTGATTTTGCCAAAGGCGCAGCAACTACTGTAATGCCTATATTTAATTTTGTTGCAGTTACGGGCATTGCTATCACGCAGTTAGTTGCGCTTGGCGTAGCAATGGCGCGAGTGCAGTGGATCGCACTTATAGGCTGGGTAAAAAAAGCGGCAATAGCAATACGTGTATTTGCGGTGTCGGCAGCAGGCTCGTGGGTTTTGGCAACGGCAGGTATAGCAATACTTATAACAGGAATTGCCTTGTTATTCAGTTCGTCGAAAAAGGCAAACGAAGAGGTTGATAAATTAAAAGAGGAGGAGGCGCAATTTACCAATAGCGTTGCAAGTTCGTTTTCGGAAATGAGAGCGAAATATGAGCTTTTGAAACAGCAATACAACGAAGTGGGCAAAAGCGTTAAAGAAAAAAACAAATTTATTATTGAACATAGAGAAGAAATTGATAAACTTGGAATTTCAATAAACAACGCAAAAGATGCCGAAAATATATTTAATAAAAATACAGATGCGGTTGTTGCTGGATTTAAGGCGCGAGCCTTAGCCGCCGCTTATGCACGAAAAGCTACAGAGCAATACGACAAAGTAATTGAACTTGAAGCCGAAAGAGAAAAGGCGTTGACTGATATGAAAAAAACAAAAACGGTAAATAAACTATACGCCAAAACGGATGGTTCAGGGTCAACGATGTTAAAAACGGATATTCCTTTAACCGAACAGGAAGTACAAACGCAAATCAAAATTATTAATAGTATTTATGACCAAAAGAAAAAAGCAATAGAAGCAGGCGGAGAGGAACTTGTCAAGGAAATTATTAAATATGAACAGGAGGCTAAAGATGCCTTAGCACTGGCAAGCAATAACACAAATAAACCAATAAACCAAACAATTTTTTCGTTCGAAAGCCTAAACAAAAAACTGCAAGAACTACAAAAAACAAGAAATGCGACTTCGTTACACGATATAAAGAAAATTGCCGCAATAGATAATGAAATTATAAAAACGCAGCAATTAATAGCCGAAAAAACCAAAGAAATAGAACTTGAACGCCGCCGCCAAAACGGCTGGGAAGAGCCATTGCAGGTTAAAAATTTACAACCATTAAATAACAGAGTTGATGATTTTTCATTTGCCAAACTTGCACCAAGCACGCCGACAGTACTAAGTTACCAAATACAATTTGAAAATTTAGAAAAAGCAAAAAGCGAACTTCAACAACTTTACGATATTCTTAAAAGCGGCACAGCCCTCACCAAAGAGCAAGCAAAAGCAATAAACAACGACATTGAAAAACTTAAAATGTACGTTGATGCAAACAGCAGCGTAATGAGCAGTCAGGAACGGACAAACGCGCAGATGGCGGCGACTTCGCAAATGTTTAGAAGTATAGGCGATGCGGCAGGTGGCGCGGCAGGCGATATTCTTACTTGGGCAGCAAATACAATGCAGGCTGTTGCCCAAGCAATAACGGCAATAGGCGCACTTATTGCAGCAAAAAAAGCAGAGGCAACAGCAAACACAGAAGCCGCCGCAACAGGAGCAGCTGCATCAGTAGCAGGTATTCCCGGTGTGGGACCGATATTAGCAGTTGCAGCAGTAGCATCTGTGATAGCTGCGCTGATGAATTTACCAAAATTTGCCGAAGGCGGCATCGCCTACGGTCCCACGCTTGGACTTTTTGGCGAATATTCGGGCGCGGCAAACAATCCCGAAGTGGTTGCACCATTATCGAAATTGCGCGACTTAATAGAGCCTGCCGGCAGCGGGTTTGGCGAAGTGAAATTTGAAATTGAAGGGCGCACATTAATTGGCGTGCTGAATAAAGTCAATCGATTTAACAAGCGAACCACTTAAAAAAATGAAGAAATGAAGAAATGTAGAAATGAAGAAATGACTAACGACTAAATACAGAATACGGAATACAGAATACAGAATACGGAATAAAAAATACAGAATAAAAAAGATGAAATATTTGCGTTATTACAGTAACTTTAAAAGCATAACAGGCGTGGCTTGGAGGATTGAAATTCTGCAAGAGGCTGTTAATGCCTACACGCCCGAACAAATAACGCTTAGCGGCGATTCGCCATTAACAATAGAGTGGAACGAAGTTGATAAAATTGAGCCTATACAGGCAAGCAAGGCAACGCTTACACTTGCCAGCGCAACCGACAGAAAATTTATCGACTTGTACAGCGTAGAAGCCACCGCAATAAGACTTGATATTTACAGAGAAAATACATTATATTGGAGCGGCGTTCTCGACACCGAACTGTACGAAGAGCCTTACTCGCCGCTGAATAATTACGATGTGCAAATAACATTCAGCGACCTTGCCGTTTTAGAACGATTAAAATGGGATTTGAAAGGCTTTCAAAAGATAGGCGATGTGATAAATTATTTGATTGAAAAAACACAAATAAACATTGCCGAAATCGACAAAACAAACGTTTCTACAAAAACAATATCAAACACCGATATATTTTCAAACATACAAATATCGGCAGACAATTTTTACGATGATGACGATGTTGCCGACAGTTGCCGCGATGCGCTTGAAGCCATTTTACAGCCGTTTGCGCTACGCATAGTGCAACGTACAGGTAAAATTTATTTGTACGATATAAATTCAATTTACGCCAAAACGCCCGCACAAATCGTATGGGATGGCACGGATGCAACGCTAAGCGCAGATAAAGTATATTCGGATGTTATCATAAAATTAGATGCTAATTTTAAAAATACTCTTGCCGAAGCAAATGTAGATGACGTTGTTGTTGAAAATGAATATCAATATTACGTTGATAACAGAAAATACAATGATGGTAAATTCGGGGCAGGCAAAGGCTTTTTGTTTGGCACAGGAACGCAAGCTGAAAGCGGATTTGAAATACTGAACGAAGTAAAATATTTCAAAGTTACTCCACAATTCAGCGGGCAAAAGGATTGCGGCATAGTGTGGTCGTTTCGATATTTGCCTGAGGGTAAAAATGCCGCTTATCAACGAAAACTGAATCAGGTTACACCTCCTTTTACATGGGCTGAATTTTATAATAAATTTTTATTTGAGGTAAAACACAAACCACTTATTGTACGCGATTCTTTTAATAATAATTTTTATATAAAAATCAATATGGAACTTGGCTTTGACGGTCGCTACAATCCTTACGAAAATGCAAGCCAGTACAACGAACAGGGCAATTACGACACCTACAACGATTCGTGCGGATATGTGTACATACCTGTACATATTGATTTGATTGATGACAATGACAATGTTCTGTATCATTATAACAACAGGGAAAATTGGGATGATTTTTGGGAAGACCAAGCCAACGGCAACAGCGGTTATGCCCCGTGGGAAAAACATAAAGACCATTACGAAAAAAAAGGTAAATGGGTGGCGGGAGCAAATCCTCCATTTAGCGGCGAAAGTTCTATTCACTCTTTTTTCTGCTATTATAACCAAAACGCAACACAACGCAACAACTGGTACGACAGACAGGGCAACGAGGCTGCCGTGTGGGGAACTAATAAAAATTTGATTGCTGTAAGCGGTGAACTGCCTGCTACAATGCTTAAAATGAACGATGGAGAATATTTGCCCATGCCTCCCGTTTCAGGAAAAATCAGAGTTAGAGTGGTAAGAGGTATAAGGGCAATAAATCATTGGTATATAAACGACAGAACAGGCAATTTAATCGTAGCAAATCACTGGTTGATGTACAAAAATCTTACAATATCAATTGTAGACCAGTACGGCAACGATATTGACGAAAACACCGACAGCGAAAATAAAAACGGCACAGAAACACGCGAAACAATAAATGCCGCCGCAAAAGAAGAATGTAGCATTGATACGCGCGTTGGCACGCTTGAAAAAACAAGCCCCAGCGCACTTGGGCAACTTTACGATTTACAACGGCAGGTAGTTTCGCAATTCAAACGCGCAAACGAAACAAACAGACTTGAATTATTGCTTGTAAACACGATAAAAGCAAATTACAATACACGAAAAAATGTAATTTCAGGCACAGCAAAAGCAATAAGCGATTTTGGCATACTTTCGGAAAAAAATACAGCAGGAAAATTTTTGCTTGCAAGCGATGTTCAGCATCCTTATGAAGATACGAGCGAAATACGAATGATTGAATTTGCGCCCGACAAATATCCTACATTAAGCATAAGTTATGATTATGCCGTTTGCCAGCAGCAAGAGGATACGCCGCCACCGCCGCCAACGCATGTTTACACCTTAGGTTATGATTTATATAAATGTCAAACAAATTAAAATATAATTAAAAATGAAAACAATTATTAAAGTATTAAAGTGGTTATTAAATCTTATTAAATCACTGTTAAAAAAAACAAAAAAAAATGACGAAACAAAGCCGACTATAAAATATGCTATTGCTTATGTTTCGTATGTATGTAAAAAAATTTTAAAGGGAAATATTATGGCAAACACAGGTTTTCAACTCTTTTATAAATGGAGTTACAAACAAGATGGGCAGGTTATATCAACCTGTCAACTAATAAAACAAATCAACAGCGGAACTCCTGTTTTTTACACAGAAGCCGAAGTTGCGGCACTCACAAATTCAGAATATGAGGCGGCATTTGTTACAACAGTTTATTATATGCAAAACGTGCTTGGCTGGACAATGTTGCCTGCATTATCAAACAGCAAGTTGCAAAATTTAACGGCATGCCCAGTCGGTAGCGGCGGTGGCGGTAGCACAGGCGATATTAATATAACTGTTGAACTGTTCATTGATATAACGCAGATTGCATCGCTTGCAACAGACGAAACGGTGTCGGTGAGTTTGCTTGCAATAGGTAATAATTGGCGTACAGCAGGTGTTAGTTCTTTATCATCAACAAATCCGACAGGAACAGCCTTCTCTTACGGTTTTGAGATGCTATCAACAGGCACGTTGTCAATAAAGGTTGATTCAACAATCGGCAATATGTTTGAAGTTCGAGATAAAAATGAAAATCAACTTTCATCTTACGCACCTACGGGACAAGCAACCGTGATTAACAACGTTGCAAATCTTGTTAATTTGATTGAGAATAACACGCTCAAACTACATGTTATCGTAACCGTATAATTGTAATACAATGAAAATATATCAAGGCGAGCCTGTTGTTTTAAAATTCATTTTACACAATGATTCGGGATATGAAATAAACGATATTTCAGAATACGAAATAACGGTTACGGTTAAATATCAAGATTTGGTTGTAAAATCGTGGAATAATACCGACGATGATGACGGTGTAGCGTTGCCATTAGGAATATTGGAAGATGGCTATTTTCAGGCAGAATTCAGCAGCCTCGAAACTGCGAGTATGTCGGAAGGATATTACACGGTTGAATTGGAAATTAAGAAATTTGACAAATTTATTGCCAAAGCGCATGATATTTTTGAAATAGTAATTGAAGAGGAGCCTGAATGAAAGCAATTTTAAAAATATATAATCAAATACCAAACTACAACTATCCCGATAACAGCGAGCAAATTGAAATGGTATTTTATCCTGCGGAAGCAGGAGCAAAAGGCGATAAAGGCGACAAGGGCGATACAGGAAACACAGGCGCAACAGGTGCAGCAGGCGCAGCAGGAACAGCCGCTACCGTAGCAGTAGGCACAACAACAACAGGAGCGGCAGGAACAAACGCAGCCGTTACCAATGCAGGTACAAGTTCGGCAGCAGTTTTCAATTTCACAGTTCCAAGAGGCGCAACGGGAGCGACAGGCGCAGCAGGAGCGAAAGGCGATAAAGGCGATAAAGGCGACAAAGGTGATGCAGGAACCAGCGGCGGCGGCGGTGGAATATATATTCCGCAAATTTCGCTGAGCGTGATAAAAAATGATATAACGAGTACCGACGGGCAATTTACTCGCCCTAAAAACGCAATTTTGGTACGAATGAATTTTGCGGAAGATGCGGAATTTTTAAACCACAACCCAAAAATTGTATTATTAAGACAGAGCGGAAACAGATTTAAATATAGCAGCGACTATACGAGGGCAAGGCAAACATATAAACGTTTTGCATACACAAAAGCTGCGAATGCTGATAATGTATCATTTCCGCTTGAATCGCCATGCGCACAAAGATTTGGCAATAGTTATTTATTTTGTTTAATAACTGACAATGACGTTTATTATACAGTCGATGAATATTGCGGACAATACGTTGATATTATTAATATGTCGAATGGTAATACAGTGGGTACAGGGATAGGGCAAAGTGGCGGCATAATAGTAACGCCTCCTATTATTCCTATCGGCGACACTTATGAGGTAAGATTAAGACGTGGCGGGCTTGGTTGCCGTAAATTTCAATATATTGATGGCAGTGCGGCTGTTGCCGGGAATAATTATGCAAGCGCGGTAATAGGATTTCAGCTTGTAACTGATATTGGTTGCAGTAATATTGCGTATATGAAAGTAAAAGTGATATATGTAAAAATTTCGAGCGAGAGAGGCAGTTTTTATAGACTTTTATTTGCGTGGAGTTTGTTGCCTAATAAATAAAAAAACTTCGACTATCGAAGTTTTGTATGCAAGTGCACAAAAAGCGGAACTTACTTAGGATGGCACACAATAAGTGAATCCATTTTACAAGAGTTCTCATAAAGAGTATCTCATTTAGAATGCAAAGATAGTAAAAAATATATAACAGATAATTTAAAATAAAATTTTATGAAATATTTTACAATAAAAGAATTAAGCGAAACCAATACAGGTTTGCAAAACATTCCAACGCAAGAGGCGATTGCGAATTTGGAAAATTTAGTTGAAAAAATACTTGACCCTGTGCGCGAATTTTGGGGTGCGCCGATAATAGTTAATAGCGGTTATCGCAGCGAGGCGGTAAACATTGCTGTTGGCGGCGTGGCAAGTTCGCAGCATTTGAAAGGCGAGGCGGCGGACATTACAGTCGGAAATCCGACAAAAAACCGCCAACTTTTTGAAATGCTGGCAAACGGCGGTTATGAATTCGACCAGCTGATTGACGAAAAAAATTATACGTGGATTCATGTATCGTTGAAACGTAGCGGTAACAATAGGAGGCAGATTTTACATTTGAAATAAAAAAGCCCCCATTCATTTATAACGGTTCTCTCACAACCGATATAACATTTAAAGTGCCACAGCACCACTAAACAGAGGCTATAAAGCCAATGTTTAGGTGCTGTGGCACCTTATTTTAAATTTTGAGAGGTACAAAAATAGTAATAAAATATAAATTAAATAACATTTAAATGAAATTAAAAAATGAAAACACCAATAACCTACTGGGGCGGCAAACAACAACTAACTGCTAAAATATTATCATTAATGCCGCCGCACGAGCGATATAATGAGCCGTTTTTTGGCGGCGGCGCAATATTTTTGCAAAACAACCCGCTGAAATAGAATTTATCAACGACATAAATGGCGAAATGGTAAATTTTTATCGCATTTTAAAGCGAAAATTTGGTAAATTAAAGGATGAAGTTGATTGCACTCTGCACAGCGAGTTTCAGCACAACCAAGCACGTGAAATTTACGCAAATCCGTTAAATCATAACGACGTGTTGCGTGCATGGGCGGTGTGGATGCTCAGCCATCAATCTATTTATTCAATTCTTACAAACGGCTGGTCGGTAAGTATCGACAAAAACAAAGCAAATCAAGTGCAATGGAGCAAAGAAGCGTTTACGATTGCCTACGCTCGCCGACTTGAACGCACAAGCATATTTTGCCGCGATGCAATAGCAGTCATAAAATCAACCGACACGCCGACAACGTTCCATTATGTTGATCCACCATATTACAACGCCGATATGGGGCATTACGGCGGTTACAC
>JAITPP010000140.1 GCA_031289385.1 Prevotellaceae bacterium
AACGACAGTGGGTAAACCCAAAAAATACACGGGAAAAACAAAGCCGAGAATTTCGTTGTCGGCAAGTTCAAAGGTGAATTGTTGTGTTTTTAAACATTCAGAAATATCCAGCAATTTGCTGTTGTGCGCCGTTGCTATTTGCCTTGCGGCGTATTCCGAATTACCTGTTGCAGAAAAATAGAATATCATAATTTTTTATTTTTTTTGTGGCGTAATAAATCGCGATTGGTTTTCTTTTTCAGATTTTCGTCGAAAGCGGTTTGCAAGTCAATTCCTGTTTGGTTTGCAATACATATCAACACAAATAAAACGTCGGCAATTTCGTCGGATAAATTTGGTTTTTCGCCATCTTTAAACGATTGTTCTCCGTAAAGCCGAGCAATTACACGTGCAAGTTCGCCGACTTCTTCGGTGAGTAATGCCATGTTTGTGAGTTCGTTGAAATAGCGAACTCCGTATAGTTTTATCCATTCATCTACTTTTTGTTGCAGTTCATTCATTATTTTTTCAATTTTTTATTTGTGTTCTTTGTGGTAAAAAAACTAAACACAAAGTTCACAAAGAATTACACAAAGAACACTATAAATTTTATCCTTTCATCTACTTTTTGTTGCTGTTCATTCATTATTTTTTCAATTTTTTATTTGTGTTCTTTGTGAAAATAATTTGTGTTCTTTGTGGTAAAAAACAAAACACAAAGAATTACACAAAGAACACTATAACTGTCCATTAATAACTTTTTTAACTCCATTTTTAAATAACAACGTATTAAAATTAATTAATAATCCTAACTTACAATTACTTAATCTAAGATATGTTAATATTTGAGCTAAATGTATTTCGTTTAAAGCCTCTACCGATTTTATTTCCACAATTAATTTTCTTTCTATCATTAAATCAATTCTATATCCAATATCTAATTTTACACTTTCATAAATTAAAGGTAACGATTTTTGTTTTTCAACAAATAATTGTTTTTTTTGAAGTTCATAATATAAACACTCTTCATAAGCACTTTCTAATAATCCTACTCCAAGTGTGTTATGCACTCTCAACCCTGCATCAAATACAATTTTTGATAATTCATTTTCTGTCATTTTACATTATATTTATTTGGTTTATCAATATAAATTTGTTTATTTTTCATCATTAAATTTACTGTTTTTTATTTCCGTTTTTATCAATATAAAAGTTTTTGCCTTCTAATTCTACAAGCGCGTAACCATTGTTAAAACTGGTTGCAAAATCATATTTCAAAGCGATAATTTCCTTACCTGTGGTGTCAATAAATCCGCATTTGCCGTTTAATTGTACAGTGGCAAGCCCTTCGCTGAAAAAATCTACATCATCATATTTCAATGGTGTAATTTCTTTGCCTGTGGTGTCAATTAATCCCCATTTGCCGTTTAACTTTACACGCGCAAGCCCTTCTTTTCTAAAAAGAAAATCCATTTCATCGTATTTAAGTGGTGTAACCTGTTTATCTGCAATGTCAATAAATCCGTATTTGTCGTTTAGTTTTACAGCCGCAAGTCCTTTGCTGAACGAACTTGCAAAATTATATTTAAAAGTTATAACTACTTTGCCTGTGGTGTCGATAAATCCCCATTTGTTGTTTAATTGTACCGCTGCAAAATCGCCTTTAAAAAAATCGGCATCACTATATTTAAATGGTATAACTTCTTTTCCTGTTTTATCAATAAATCCGTATCTGCCGTTTAATTGTACAGGCGCAAATCCTTTCATAAAAAAATCGGCATCATCATATTTCAGCGGAACAATTTCATTACCCGTAGTGTCGATAAATCCGTATTTATTGTTTAATTTTACAGATGCAAATCCTCCTCTAAAATACTTTGTATCATCATATTTCAAAGGTGTAATTTCTTTTCCTGTGCTGTCGATAAATCCGTATTTGTCGTCTAATTTAACGCATGCAAATCCTTCGGAAAAACTATTTATACCATTATATTTAAATGGTGTAATTTCTTTTCCTGTGGTGTCAATTAATCCCCATTTGCCGTTTAAATATACAGATGCAATTCCTTTGCCGAAACTACGCGCATCATCATATTTCAACGAAGTAATTTCTTTACCTTTACGATTGATAAATCCGCATTTGGCGTTTAATTTTACATAGGCAAAACCATTGCTAAAATCGCCTGCTTCTGTATATTTCAGCGAAGTAATTTGTTTACCTGTGCTGTCAATAAATCCGTATTTCAGGTTTAATCGTACATGCGCCAGCCCTTCGTAATAATCGCCTACATAGTCATATTTTTTTGTGTTTTGAGCAAACGAAAGGCTTGCCAAAAAAATTGCTGCTGTAAATAATAATGTTTTCATTTTAAATTTAATTTATAAGTCGTGATTAATTATTCCTTGTTTTTTGTATCAATTAAAATTGTTACCGGACCGTCGTTTATGAGAGCAACTTTCATGTCAGCGCCAAATGTTCCTGTTTGTATTTTTTTGCCAAATTCGGCTTCAATTATTTCAATAAATTTTTCGTAAAGCGGAATTGCGATTTCGGGTTTTGCCGCTTTTATGTACGACGGACGGTTTCCTTTTTTTGTTGATGCGTGCAAAGTAAACTGACTTACAATCAGCATTTCGCTGTCGGTGTCTTGTGCCGAAATGTTCATAACGCCTTGCTCATCGTCGAAAATGCGCAGTTTGCAAACTTTTGCGGCAAGCCATATTAAATCGTCAATCGTATCGGTTTCTTCAAAACTTACGAGCAGCATCATTCCTTTGCCGATTTGCGATTTTACAACGCCATCAATAGTTACCGATGCTTGCGATACTCGTTGAATAACTGTTTTCATTTTATTTTCATTTTGCTGTTTGTACTTTATATCCTAATGTTCGTGCGCGTTCTGCAATTTTTTCAAGTTCGTCGAAACTTATTTTTTCAAGATTTTTTGCAGGCG
>JAITPP010000168.1 GCA_031289385.1 Prevotellaceae bacterium
AAAATACTTCCTATCTTAAACGCATCGCTTGTGCGAAAAACCGCGCCAATATTATGCTGACTGCGAACATTATCAAGCACAACAACAACGGGCAATTTAGGTGCTTGCTTAAATTCTTCGACAGATAATCTGTTCAGTTCGCTGTTTTGTAATTTTCGTCGCATATCGTTATCTGTCAAAAATTAATCGTTCGCCTTGTGTCGTGTCGTCAATGTTTCCGTTGTGGTAAACTAATTTTCCATTTACAAATGTATGTGTAACTTGGGTGTTGAATGTGGTGTTTTCAAACGGAGTCCACGCACATTTGTACAGAATATTCGATTTGTCGGCTTTCCATTTCGCGTTCGGATTTATAAGCGCAATATCGGCTTTGTAGCCTTCGCGTATGAATCCGCGATTTTTTATCGAAAAAACTTTTGCCGGATTATGACACATACATTCAACAACTTTTTCGATTGTAAGCGCGTTTCTGCCAACCAATTCCAGCATTACGTTTAGCGAGTGCTGCACCGAAGGCAATCCCGATGGGCAATCCAGATAATTGTTGTTTTTTTCGCTGAGCAAATGCGGGGCGTGGTCGGTTGCCACAACATTAATAACGCCTTGCGATACGGCATTGCGCAAAGCCTCTCTGTCGGCTTGTGTTTTTATTGCGGGATTGCATTTTATTAATCCGTTCAGGTTTTTATAGTCGTCGCTGCAAAACCACATGTAGTGCGGGCAGGTTTCCGTTGATATGCGATTATTGTTAAGCGCAGCAATCATTTCCACTTCTTTTGCTGTTGATATATGCAAAATGTGCAATCGCGAGTTGTATTTTTCGGCAAGTTCAATTGCGTGTTTTGTTGATGTTGCGCAGGCTTCGTCGCTGCGTATTTTGCTGTGATATTCAAACGGAATATTATCATTGAATTTGCTTTTAAAATATGCGAGATTGGTTTTGATTATCGTTTCGTTTTCGCAATGTACGGCAATCAGCACGGGCGATTGTTCAAAAATAGCCTCAACGCTTTTTTCATTATCTACAAGCATATTTCCTGTTGACGAACCCATAAAAATCTTAATTCCGCAAACATTTTTCGCATTTACATTTTTAATTTCATTTATATTTTGATTTGTTGCGCCAAGATAAAACGAGTAATTTATCAACGATTTTTGGCTTGCCGTTTCATATTTTTTTTCAAGATTTTCGATATTTGTCGCCGCAGGATTTGTATTAGGCATATCCATAAACGAAGTAACTCCGCCGGCTGCGGCAGCAATAGTTTCGGAACGAATATCGGCTTTGTGCGTAATTCCGGGCTCGCGAAAATGCACGTGGTCGTCAATCACACCCGGAATAAGAATCAATCCCGTCGCATCAATAATTTCGTCGGCATTAATGTTTTCGGGCAGTTCGGAGTTTTTTAAGAAGATATGTTTTATAATATCATCCGCAATTAAAATACTTCCTTCGCGCGATAATCCTTCGTTTACAATAGTTGCATCTTTTATAAAAATTCGCATTTTCGGCAATAAATATTAATGATGAAATTATTTTTTATGTTGTTTTTTGATATTTCTGAATCGAAGTTTAAGCACGCCCCACATTGCTTCGCCAAAAATAGAACTGCTCATTTTTGATGTGCCTAATTTTCTATCGATAAAAATTATGGGAACTTCTTCGATTTTAAATCCGAGTTTGTATGCCGTATATTTCATTTCTATTTGAAATCCATAACCTTTCATGCGAATTTTATCGAAATTTATTGCGTTCAGCACGTTTCGTTTGTAGCATATAAATCCTGCGGTGCTGTCTTTCACTTTCATTCGCGTAATAATGCGCACATATTTTGAGGCTGAATATGATATTAACAATCGGCTGAAAGGCCAATCTACAACATTCATTCCTGTGAGGTATCGCGAGCCGATAGCAACGTCGGCATTGCTTTTGCAGGCATCGCACAACTTTATCAAGTCGTCGGGATTGTGCGAGAAATCGGCATCCATTTCAAAAATATAATCTGCGCCATTTTCCAAACACCATTTAAAACCTGCTATATAAGCCGTGCCCAAACCGAGTTTGCCTTTACGTTCTACGAGATTCAACCTGCCCGAAAATTCGTTTTGCAATTGCTTTACGATATTTGCAGTTCCATCGGGCGAGCCGTCGTCAACAATCAGAATATTAAAGCCGCCGTCGAGCGAAAACACCTTGCGGACGATTGCCTCAATATTTTCCTTTTCGTTGTAAGTTGGAATTATTACAATTTTTTTATCCGTCATAAAATTTATTTTTACATTCTGCAAAGGTATAAAAAAAGTCGTAAGTCGTAAGAGTTTAGTAGTAAGTCGTAAGTCATAAGTCGTAAGTCGTTGGTATTTAGTATTTAGTCGTTAGTCGTTAGTCGGTTGTTTAATTATTGATTTGAAAATCTTTATAACTTTATAAACTTTATGAACTTGACAAACTTTAAAAACTTCTTTATCCTCCAACCAAATACCAACGACTAAATACTTGATACCAACGACTTATGACTTACGACTTACGACTAAGGCAAGAAAAATAAATAACTTATAATAGATTTCAAAAAAAAGTATTATCTTTGCAGAAAAATTAGCAGAGATGAAAAAAACAGATTTCACTTATGATATTGAAAAACACACAAAGTTT
>JAITPP010000300.1 GCA_031289385.1 Prevotellaceae bacterium
GTAAAGCAACAAAAAACGTGCCAAGATGATATTTTTTGAATAAATTTGATTTTTTAAAATTATTTACACTGTGTTCGACTTGATTTTGTGCATAAATTTAATATCCCGTAAAGAACAGAAATTAATGATTAGCGATTAATGATTAGTGATTAATGATTAGTGATTAATGATAAAGTTTACTTCATTCTTCATTCTTACCTCTTCATTCTTCATTCTTTCCGTCGTCTTTTTATTAAAGTTCATCGGGGAAAAATATACCGTTAATCGACTTTTTGTTGGAGGTGGTATTTTTGTATTGTAATTTTGTGAAATAATAATTGGTTTAATTTCAGTTGATTAAAAATATATGAGTGTTTGTATTAAGTTAATTTATATTAATACTTCAAAAACTTTTGCAGTTTCAAAAGTTTTCTATACCTTTGCGCCCGATTAATCAATATAAAAAAATAAATGTACGATAAAATTATAAATATAGCTCATGAATTGATTTTGCAACGCGGAATACGCTCTGTAACAATGGACGAAATTGCTGCCGAAGCGGGAATTTCAAAACGAACATTATACGAAACGTTTGCCAACAAAGAAGATTTGCTTGAAAAACTGCTCGAATATATGTGGAATGAACATCGTAATGTTGTAAAAGATATTATTGAAAAAACACCAAGTTGCCTTATTGGTATTTTGGATATATTGAAATATGTAACAGAGGAGCATAAGCACAAATTTGAATCACAATCGAAAGAATCGTTTTTTTATGATTTGAAAAAATTTTATCCGAAAGTGGCAGAAAAAAGCAAAGCACAGAGGGATATATATTTTTTATTTATGGCAAAACATCTTGAAAAGGGCGTGGAACAGCAAACCGTGCGAAGCGATTTGAATCTTAATTTGGTTTCGACATTACTGATTGCGCAAATCGAAGGATTACACAGTATTAAGGCGATACAGCAATTTCATCCGCAAGAAATTTTTACAACTCTTATTTTGAGTTTTTGCAGAGGAATTTCAACAAAAAACGGATTGGCTGAAATAGAGCAATTTGTGAGTGAAAACAAAATATTTTCACAAAAATATGATAAAAAAGGAGATGTAATTTAAAATATTTTTTTGCTACGATTGTCTTAATAAATAGGCAGTACTTTTACATGAAAATTAAAATATATTACAAAACAGTTAAAATAAATAATTGAGTTAAAAATAAATATACGATGAAAAGGTTTTTAAGGACGAAAAAAATTTTACTATTAATGCTTGGATTTACACTGTCGGCAAATATTCAAGCACAGGATTCGTTGAGAATAAATAATTCGGGCGCACTGAAAATTACATTGCAACAGGCAATAGAAATTGCGCAAAACGAAAATCCCACAATAAGAATTGCCGATAAAGAAATTGAATTAAAAAAGGCTGTAAGCCAAGAAGTTTATGCAAATTTGTTTCCGCAAGCAAGCGCCGTAGGAACGTACTCGCGGGCTATAAAAAAACAAACTATGGTAATGGAATTTGGCGGAGTATCGCAAAGCATTCAGGTTGGCAGCGACAACAGTTATTCGGGCGGAATACAAATAAATTTGCCATTGTTTGCACCGTCGCTGTATAAAACCATAAATCTTACAAAAGTAGATATCGAACTTGCAACGGAAAAGGCGCACGCCTCCAAACTTGATTTGATAAATCAGGTTGTAAAAGCATATTATCAGTTGCTTTTGGCTCAGGACAGTTATGTTGTTCTCGAAAAAAGTTACAAAAATGCCGAAGAAAATTATAAAAATATAGATGCCAAATATCAGCAGGGATTGGTGAGCGAATATGATAAAATTCGCGCCGAAGTTCAAATGCGTTCTATAAAACCAAGCGTTGTAAGCGCAGCAAACGGAATAAGATTAGCAATGTTGCAACTTAAAGTTTTGATGGGAATTGATCCAACAACAGAAATCACTGTTGAAGGAAATTTGAAAGACCACGAAAGCGGAATGTTTACACGCCAAATTCATGCAAATTCAATGAATCTTGAACAAAACAGCGATATTAAACAATTGGATTTGAACGCCGAAATGTTGAGAAGACAATTAAAAGTGCAGCGCACAAACTATCTTCCTACGCTTTCGGCAACGTTCGGATATATGTACACGTCGCTGAATAACGATTTCAAAGTATTTCATTACAACTGGTTTCCATATTCTACATTAGGACTTAGTTTGAACATTCCTTTGTTTAATGCCACAACAAGCAAAAAAACGAAACAAGTTAAAATTCAACTTCAACAAATGCAGGATACTCGCATAAACGCCGAACGCCAGCTGAATATGCTTGTACAAAGTTATCTCGATAATATGGCGGCAAATACAGAACAGGTTATATCAAACAAAGAAAGCATAAATCAAGCCGAAAAAGGAAGAATGATAGCGGTTAAACGTTACGAAGTAGGCGCAGGAACAGTTCTCGAAGTAAACGACAGCGAAATAGCATTAACGCAAGCCGAACTTGTATATAATCAGTCGATATACAATTATTTGACGGCAAAAGCCGATTTGTACAAAACTTTGGGACGAGATACCATTGTTGAATAAAAATATTTATTTGTAAACAAAAAATTATACGCAGAAAACAATAAAAATTATTATAAAATGAAACATTTGATAAAAAACATTTCACTCTTATTAGCAGCAGGATTAATAATATCCTGCGGAGGAAAAGACACAAAAAAAACAGACACAGCGGCAGCAAAAGTCGATACAATTTTAATAAAAACTGCTGTTGCTAACACACAAAGTATCGACCAGATTCAGGAATTTACGGCTACCGTAGAATCTGATGTAAAAAACAATATTACACCGAATAATCCTGTTCGTATAAGTAAAATATTTGTTGAAGTCGGCGACCGTGTCGCTCGCGGACAAAAACTCGTTCAAATGGACGCTACAAACCTTGCCCAGCTTGAATTGCAAATCGAAAACAGTAAAAAAGATTTTGAGCGAGTTGATGAACTTTATAAAGTGGGCGGTGTGAGCAAATCAAATTGGGATGCCGCAAAAATGGCGTTAGACTTGCAAGTTACATCCTACAATAATTTACTTGAAAACACCCAACTTACTGCTCCTATCAGCGGAATAATAACTGCCAGAAATTATGACAACGGCGATATGTGTAGCGTAGGAAAACCTATACTTGTGATAGAACAAATTACACCCGTAAAACTTTTGATTGAAGTGTCGGAACAATACTACACACAAGTAAAAAAAGGATTAAAACCCGATGTAAAACTTGATGTTTACGGCGACGAAACATTTAAAGGCGAAGTTAGCTTGATATATCCTACGCTTGATGCCACAACACGCACATTCAAAGTAGAAATTAAACTTGTAAATCGCGATCAGCGCGTACGTCCCGGAATGTTCGGAAGAGTAATTCTTAACTTCGGACAAAAACAAGGAGTTGTAATTCCCGACGTTGCAATACAAAAACAAACAGGAACAAACGAAAAATTTGCATTTGTAATTAACAACGGCGTTGCAGAACGCAGAGTAGTTGCACTTGGACGCCAAAACGGAGATTTGATTGAAATATTATCGGGCGTAAACAGCGGCGAAGAAGTTGCAATAACAAGCATATCGCGCCTCGACGATGGTAAAGCCGTTAGAGTTAAAAACGATTGATAAAATATTATGAATTAAATTAGGATTTTATGATTTAATAAATTAAAAATAAATCGAAAAATCCGAAATTATAAAAAAACGAAGAAAATAAAAAGATGAAAATTTATCAAACAGCGGTAAAAAAACCTATATCAACAATGTTGATTTTTATAGGTGTAATCGTATTAGGATTATTCTCGCTGAATAATTTGGCGATAGACCAATTTCCGGAAATGGATATTCCGTATGTAAGCGTTGTAACGGCTTATGCAGGAGCAAATGCCGCCGATATCGAAACCAATATAACACGTGTACTCGAAGATAATTTGAATACAGTTAATAATCTGAAAAAATTAACATCAACATCGCGCGATAACGTATCGATGATTACGCTTGAAATGGAATGGGGCTGCGACCTCAACGAGGCGGTAAACGATGTGCGGGATGTTGTAAGTCGGGTAAGAGATTATCTTCCCGACGAAGTTACATATCCCACAATATTCAAATTCAGCAGTTCGATGATGCCCGTAATGGTATTAGCCGCAACTGCCGACCAAAATTATGCCGCGCTCAATAAAATTCTCGACGACAGACTTGTAAATACATTAAACCGTATTGATGGCGTAGGCGCAGTAAGTTTAATGGGTATTCCTGAACGCGAAATACAAATAAATGTTGATCCCAATAAAATAGATGCTTATAATCTTACTATTGAGCAAATAGGAAACATAATTGCCGCCGAAAATATAAACGTTCCCAGCGGAATTATTGATGTAGGAAACAACACTTTCAATCTAAAAGCGGATGGAGAATTTAAAAGCAGCGATGAATTGAGAAATATCGTTGTTTACAGCCGCAACGGAAAAACAGTTTTGCTTAGCGAAATAGCCACAATAAAAGATACGCTCGAAAAATCAACAATAGATTCGCGTATCAACGGTAAAAAAGGACTGATAGCCTTAGTGCAAAAACAATCGGGAGCAAATACGGTTAATATAGTAAATGAAATTTATAAAATTCTACCGCAAATACAGGAAACCTTGCCAAAAGATATTAAGATTGATATTGTAATGGACGGCTCGGAATCTATCAAAGATAATATTAATTCGTTGAGCGAAACGGTAATGTACGCCTTTATTTTCGTTATTTTGGTGGTAATGGCTTTTCTTGGCAGATGGCGGGCTACGTTTATAATTTGTTTGACAATTCCCATATCGCTTATCACAGCGTTCATTTATTTGTACGCCACAGGAAGCACTTTAAATATAATTTCGCTTAGTTCGTTATCAATAGCAATAGGCATGGTTGTTGATGATGCCATTGTGGTTTTGGAAAATATTACAACGCATATCGAGCGGGGAAGCACTCCCAAAGAGGCGGCAGTGTATGCAACCAACGAAGTTTGGATTTCGGTAATTGTTACAACGCTTGTAATTGTTGCCGTGTTCCTTCCTCTTACACTTATATCGGGAATGATGGGAATTATGTTTCGCGAGTTAGGATGGATAGTAACAATAGTTGTGTGCGTTTCTACAACCGTTGCAATATCGCTTACTCCAATGCTTTCGGCGTATATTCTTAAAAAAGAAGGCGGTATTCACACTTATAAAGGAATTGGTATTCTTTACAAACCTATCGACAAGTTTTTAAATTGGTTAGATATTTTTTATGCAAAAACTCTTACGTGGGCTGTATGGCATCGAATATCGGTTTTGCTGATAACATTTACATTATTTGTGGCTTCGTTGTTTTTATTGTTGGTTGTTCCTATCGAATTTTTTCCTTCATCCGATAACGGAGTAATCTCGGCATCAGTACAGTTAGAGCAAAATGTAAGCGTAGAATATACCGCAAAAATTTCGCGTAAAATAGAAGCGATAGTTGCCGAAAAATATCCCGAAGTACGAATTATGTCGTCAAATGCAGGAACAAATTCAAGTTCAAACGCATTTGCGGCAATGCAAGCATCAGGCTCGCACATAATTAGTTTTAGAATGAGACTGCCGCGCGCTACCGAACGCAGTAGAACAATTTTTCAAATATCCGATTTGTTGAGAAAAGATTTTGCAGATATTCCCGAAATTCGTCAATATTCGGTTATACCCGGTGGCAGCCAAGGCGGAATGGGCGGCGCAAGCAATGTACAACTCAAAGTATTCGGAAATGATATGGACGTTACCAACATCGTTGCGCTGGAACTGAAAGACAGAGTATCAAAAGAAGTAGAAGGAACAAGAGATGTTCAACTGTCGCGAGATGATATGCGCCCCGAATATGATGTTCAATTCGACAGAAAAAAACTTGCATATTACGGAATGACAAGCGCAATGGCATCCACCGCCGTAAGAAATAGAATAGACGGACTTATCGCAAGCAAATATCGCGAAGACGGCGATGAATATGATATTGTTGTCAGATATTCCGAAGAATTTCGCAAATCGCTTGACGATATAAATAATATTACGCTATACAATAATTCGGGACAACGCATAAAACTCGGCGAAGTAGCAATAGTAAGCGACGAATTTGCCGCTCCCGCAATAGAACGCGAAAACAGAC
>JAITPP010000303.1 GCA_031289385.1 Prevotellaceae bacterium
ATACCAACGACTAAATACTAATGACTAAATACCAACGACTAAATACCAACGACTAAATACTAAATACCCATTTATTCTATCAAACCTGCTGCAATAAAAACTTCGCGTATTGAGGCGTAAGCCGAATTAAGATATTCCGATAATTTATCGACAGGTATAAATTCTGCTTTTTCTATATCTTCAACAGTTTGAGGAGTCAATGTTTCGGCATTGCAAAACATTTCATACCAAAAATTACGTTTCATCATTAAACGCCCGTTAAACGAATAGCAATGATACGTTTCGGTTAAAAAATCACCTAATTTTATATTCGATATTCCACATTCTTCTTCAACTTCGCGAATGGCGGTGTCGGTGATATTTTCACCCGATTCCTGCTTGCCTTTCGGCAAATCCCAATGTTCGTAACGATATATCAGCAATACGTCGCCGCGCAAATTTCGCACAAGCCCGCCGCCTGTAAAAATCATATCAAACAAATCGCAAAAAGTAACAAAAGTTTCATCTTCGTTGTTGCAAATAACATATAATTCTTTTTCCGTCGAACGGTACAAAAATCTACGAAATAAATCGGGAAGTCTATCAAGCGAACTTAGTGTATTAACATCAGCATTTGCTGCGATTTCGGAAATTCGGGCATCACAACTAAACGCAATAAATCTATCATTAAAAAATATTTTTTTCATACTCACAACCTTTTAAGCCGATAATTTTTGAAGAGTTATTTATTCACAACAGCATATCGAATATTAAATATTTAACGACAAAAAATATTATATCGCTATTTATTTTTAATTTTGCACAAAATTAAAAAATATGAACGATATATCAAAACAAATAGCAAACAGTTTATTACAAATTAAAGCTGTAAAAATAAATCCGCACAGGTATTTTGTGTGGGCTTCGGGATGGAATTCGCCGATTTATTGCGACAACAGAAAAATACTTTCGTATCCCGAAATCAGAAAATTAATTTATACTGCGTTTGCCGAAAAAATAAAAAAAATGTATCCCGACTGCGAAGTTATTGCAGGTGTAGCAACAGGCGCAATCGCTCACGGAGTATTGGTTGCAGAGATTTTGCATAAACCGTTTGTATATGTTCGTTCTGCGCCCAAATTGCACGGAATGGGAAATGTAATTGAAGGCGAATTGACGGAAAACAGTAAAGTTGTTGTTATTGAAGATTTGATTTCTACCGGCGCAAGCAGTATTGCTGCTGTTGAGGCTATAAGAAATGTAAATTGCGAAACGCTTGGAATGTTGGCAATTTTCAGTTACGAATTTGATGCGGCAACCAAAAATTTTGAAGCAGCAAATTGTGATTTGACAACACTTTGCGATTATTCAACACTTTTGAACGAAGCAATAAAAAGCGGTTATATAAATGCCGAAGATATGGAAACTATAAACGATTGGCGAAAATCGCCCGAAACATGGAAAAAATAAAATGCAGGAATATACAAGCAAAACAGTAAGCATAGCAAGTCATGCCGAAGATATTTACAATTTTTTTTCGGATTTAAGCAAATTTTCACAAATAATTCCGCGCGACAAAATTGACGATTTTCAGGCTACCACCGACGAATGTACTTTTACCGTCAAAGGCATAGCTATGGGATTGAAAATACTTAACTGCGAGCCTTTTTCGATGATAAAATACATGGGAATAGGAAAACTTCCGTTTGAATTTTTATTTTGGGTACAACTAAAACAAGTTACGCCCTACGACACCCGAATGCGCCTCGTATTACACGCAAAAATGAGCATAATGATAAAAATGATGCTGAAAGGAAAACTACAACCCGCCTTAGATTCTCTTGCCGAACAAATAGCGTTGGGGTTTAGTCGGAAGATGTAAAATTTAGTCGTAAGTTTTTAGTCGTAAGTCGTAAGTCGGAGTTAAGAAGTTAGAGTTAAGAAGTTAATTGTGAAGATTTTGATATAAAAAACTTTGCATTTTTCTTGCAATTGCAATGAAGTTTTTAGCCAACGAATAAATACCAACAAGGTTTTTCACAAAGAAACAAAGGTTTTTACCTGCGTAATTCGTAATTATTCTTTAACTTTCAATATTACGATTTATTATTAAAAATCCGTAATCCCATTATATAGCGGCTTTTATAGTACGACGATTTGTTGAGTTCGTCTATTATAACCCCGCGCAGGCACGAGTGTATAAATTGAACGTTTCCGTTTTTATCGTTTGATATTACAATTCCTACATGCCCTACATTGTTGGACTTATTATTTCGTCCTTTGAAAAAAATAAGATCGCCTGTTTGCAGTTCGTCCTGCATAACTTTCATTCCTTGTTGTATTTGAGTTAGGCAACTTGCACCTATCTGATAACCGAAATTTCCAAATACAAATGATGTAAATCCTGAACAATCAAATGATTTAGGTCCTTTTGAACCTCTATGATACGGAATCCCCAAAAATTGCTTTGAAAATTCGATAATGCGTTGCATGACAGAAATATTATCATTATTTACCGCCGAAGAATCTTGTGTATTTTCAATATTTTCGGAAATGATATTGCTTTTTCGCTGTATAAATCCTTCGTTAGAAATAAGCAAATCGGTTTCGGGAAAATCAAGTTCGGTAAGGCGTTTTATTTCTTTTGCCGCAGCATTATCTTTGTCGGTGTGAGGACCTGTTTTATCTTTTTGAAGAAATGAAAAAATTTGCCCTTTCACAAATTTTCCATCTTTGTCGGTAAATACTTTTACAACAGGCGCATAGCCGTTTATACCGCTTATCTCAAATTCGCCGGCAGTGCAAAAATTACCCATACTGTAAATAATAAACCTGTCGTTGTACAATTCTGCCGCACGCACTACGTGTGGACCATGTCCGAAAACAACATCCGCGCCGGCATCAATTACGGCATGTGCAAACTCATATACATTGCCACGATTTTCGCCGTAAAATGTTTCTGTTTTGCGTGTTACGCGGTTGTTGGCTTTTCCTTCCGCGCCGCCGTGAAACGAAACTATAACAATGTTACATTCCGATTTCAGTTGGCTTACTATTTTTTTCGCATTACTTATGTTAGTGATTTTGAGAGTTCCCGAATTTGGTGCAAAACAGCAAAATCCGTATTTTATTCCGTTTATTTCGGCAACAGATGTTTCGCAAATGCCTTCTAAACCTGCATAATTTAATCCTGCCTCGCGTAAAACTTTCAATGTATTTTCACGTCCGATAGCGCCAAAATCGCCTGAGTGATTGTTGGCAACACTAATTAAGTCGTAACCTGCATCTGTTAAGTAGTTTACATATTTGTCGGGCATTCTGAAATAATAACATTTGCTTTTGCATGATTTTGGACTGCCTCCGCTATTTAAAAAACAACCTTCAAGATTTCCGAATGTAATGTCAGCATCTTTTAAAATATCCTTAACATCGCGCAACAATTCACGTCCATCGTTAATTGGAAGTCGTGCATCCGAAGGATAATTTGAGCCGAGCATTATATCTCCAGTTCCCGCAATTGATATTAAATTTGTGTCGATTTGCGATTCTTGTGAGAAACTGCAAATTGAATAAACAAATAATACACTAATGATACTTGTTTTAATTATAAAATTAAAATCTTTCATATTCAATTTTTTGAACGGCAAAGATATAGTAAAAATTTTGACGATATTATAATTATAAGGTTAATTTTTTTTAATGAGTTTGATGATTCTTAAAATATTTTTTTGCCGATTTGCCTATCAGTCAAACGATAGATGTTGATAATGTGTTAAAAATCTTATCAACATCTTATCAACAAAAAATCTTTGACGAAGTGTTAAAATTTGTCCGAAATTTACAATTTTATGCCCGAAATATTTTTTAGAGTTCCGTTAAATTCGTTTACAATTTCATCAATAATTTCGTGAACGGTGGATATTTTTTTTACAAACGATGCGATTTGTCCTATTTCGAGTTCCCCGTCTGTCATATCTCCTTCAAAAATACCTTTTTTTGAACGCGCCCGTCCTAAAATTTCTTTTAACTCGTCGGCAGTTGCTCCGCGTGCTTCCGCTTGTTCGATGAGATTGTAAAAATTGTTTTTTATCATTCGCGTTGGCGATATTTTTTTCAGACAAAGCATAGTGTCGCCTTCGTTGAGGCTGCAACATAAATTTTTAAATTCGTTGCTGGCTGAACTTTCTGCGCTCATTGCAAAACGTGTTCCTATTTGCACGCCGTCAGCTCCGAGCGTTATTGCGGCAAGCATGGCGTTGCCTGTTGCAATTCCGCCTGCGGCTATAAGCGGCAGCGATATTGCGTTGCGCACGTGCGGAATAAGCGTTAGCGTTGTAGTTTCTTCGCGTCCGTTGTGTCCTCCCGCTTCAAATCCTTCGGCAACAACAGCATCAACTCCCGCATCTTCGCATTTTTTTGCAAATTTCGAACTTGATACTACGTGTGCAACCGTAATGCCTTTATCGTGTAAAAAATTTGTCCACGTTTTGGGGTTTCCTGCCGACGTAAAAACAATTTTTATTTCTTCGTCCACAATAATTTTCATCAGCGCATCAATATCGGGATAAAGCAAAGGAACGTTTACACCAAACGGTTTATCGGTTGCTTGCTTTGTTTTTATGATATGTTCGCGCAACACTTCGGGATACATCGAGCCTGCACCAAGCAAACCCAAACCGCCTGCATTACTAACCGCCGACACTAACCGCCACCCGCTGCACCAAACCATTCCGCCCTGAATTATCGGATATTTTATTTTGAATAATGATGTAATTTTATTTTCCATAATCAATATTTTAATGTTGCAAAGATAGTGAAGAAAATTAGATTAATGTGATTAATGTGAAAATTAGATTAATGTGAATAATGTGAAAATTAGATTAGTAGGTTGTTAATTATTAATTGTTAATTTCTCGCAAAGTTTTTTATATCAATAAATTTTCTACCAACTATTTTGTCCTGACAGGTGGGGTGTAAAAAATTAAGGGTTTATTTTTGCAAATATTCGTTCTTCTTTTACCCTTATTTTTGTGAGTACTTTTTTAGTATCAAATTTTTCTTAGCGTTTTTTTTCTTATTCCCTTATTAGAATATTGAAAATAAGGGTAATTTGCGAGTGGTTTTCTTTGCTACTGAGGAAACTCACAAAAATAAAGGTTAAAACAAATTTACAAATTTGGCATGAATACTTTTTAATAATTCACAATTATTTTATAAATTTGCAG
>JAITPP010000326.1 GCA_031289385.1 Prevotellaceae bacterium
CTCAAATCAACAAATCAACAAATCAACAAATCAACAAATCAACAAAAAACAGTCTTACGACTATAAAAAAAATAAAAGTTGCCTGCGCCTGACAACTTTTATTTTTATAATAAGTGTTAGAAATATTTTCTATTTCGTTGAGTTAATTTGCAGGGACAAGTTCAAGAAAATATTCATACAAAGTGCCATCATTAACTTGACTTTCATAGATTTTTAGAGAGTTTTTTGTTAGTTCTGTTATGGTAATAAAATCTTCATTTTCAACAAAATCATCCCAATTATCCCAAGAATAATAAACTTCTGTTTCGGCTGCATTTTTCCACTTCCACTGAGCCAATTCAGGCGAAGTCCCATCTTCGTGATTTACAAAATAAGTTCCTGCATGTGAGAATAAAACAGTCCAGCCAATACGATTATGTTCAGGGGCTTTTTCCTCTCCATTTTTCTTATCTATTTCAGAAGTTACTTTCCAAGTTCTGCAAAGCAAATCTGTTTTCGATGAATTTGCTACATTCGGTGCTCTTGTTGCGGTGTAGTCAAGTTTCTGTTCGGGATTTGCAGTGGTGGCAAAATTAAAAGTTATTTGGCTGCCTACAATGCCTGTTACAACCATCGTTCCCAATCCTGCAAGTTTTACGGTGTTATCGGTTATTTGATATTTTCCGAAATGTACTGTTGGTTCGGTTGTAGCGGCTGCCTGTGTTACGTTTCCCGATGTTGTCTGCGGATTTTCTACGACAATATAATTGCCGTCTTTGTTAAACTCAAACGAAGCGTAATTGCTTGTTTGCGCAGAAACATTCCATTTTGCACTGATAGACGATGTTGATAATGGCGCACTGCCTTCGTTATCGCTGCCGCAACTTGCTGTAAACAACAATAATGCAAATGAAATTAAAAAATAATTAAATGTCTTTTACATTATAAAATAATTTAAAATTAAACGACTTGCTTTTCAGCAAGTCGAATTTGTTGATAAAAAAATCAAAACGGAAGGTCATCGTCAATAGCCGTTTCGGCGGCGATGATTTCTTCGGGTTTTGTTTCTACCGCGTGTTGTGCAGCAACGTTGTTGTTACCGTTGTTGTTGCTGTCGGGACGCCTGCCTAACAGCCGAATATTATCGGCAACTATTTCGGTAACATATTTTTTGTTGCCCGATTGATCTTCCCAATTGCGAGTACGTAATCGCCCTTCAATAAAAAGCTGACTTCCTTTTCGCACATACTTTTCTGCAAATTCGGCTAACTGACGCCAGAACACTATATTATGCCATTCAGTTTGTTCTTTTGTATCGCCGTTTTTGTCTTTATAACGCTCGGTTGTAGCAACCGGCAGTGTAACCACCGACACCCCATTATCAAGATGTCTTAACTCGGGATCTTTTCCCGCATTTCCGATAATCATTACTTTGTTTAGAGTCATACCTATTAAGTTTTAGTACATAAATTATTAAATACTTTGATATTTGAGCGATAAAATTACAAAAAAAATATTATTTACTGCAAATAAAACGGCATAATATATGAACTTCACGCAACATTTCTCAGACATAATATTGTTTTTTAATATTTTATGTTGTTATAAAATTTATAAAGGATATGCAAAAATTTTAACATTTCCCGTTTTTTCGTGTATTATAATAGTGTCGGCTCACATAATATTTCAAAAAAAAAAAATTTTTTTTATTAAATTGTTTGTATTAGAAATATTTGTATTATATTTGCACTCCCAAAGTGGAAAAAACTTTTTAATTATTAATAACAAATATTTACAACTATGACAAAAGCAGATATTGTAAACGAAATCGCCAAAGTTACGGGCATTGAAAAAGTAACAGTACAGAAAACCGTAGAGTGTTTTATGGACAGTGTTAAAGCATCATTAGCAAAAAACAAAAATGTTTATTTGAGAGGCTTTGGCAGTTTTATTGTGAAAAAAAGAGCAGAAAAAACAGCTCGTAACATTTCAAAAAACACGACACTTATTGTTCCGGAACATTTTATTCCAGCATTTAAGCCTGCAAAAACCTTTGTTAGCAAAGTGAAAACAAACGTTAAAAAATAAGCTTAAATTTTTTAATCTGAAAAATTCAGAATTATGCCAAGCGGAAAAAAAAGGAAAAGACATAAAATGTCAACACACAAGCGTAAAAAACGTTTGCGTAAAAATCGACATAAGAAAAAATAATAATTTGGTTCGATTTTTAGGAATGAAAATACTTAAACCTAAAGAAAATTTTTTCTTTAGGTTTTGTGTGTTTATACAATTCAAAGCAAATAAAATAATATACGCAAATGAGTGAAAATGCTATGATAAATAACGAGCTTGTTATTGATGTAGCGTCCTCTGACATATCAATAGCTTTGCTTGAAGACAAACGTCTTGTTGAATTTTCAAGAGAAGTAAGCAATTCGCGTTTTCTTGTTGGCGATATTTATTTGGGCAGAGTAAAAAAAATACTGCCTGCCCTTAATGCTGCGTTTATAGACGTAGGTCACGATAAAGATGCTTTTATTCATTATCTTGACCTTGGTGCTAATTTCAATACCCTGACGAATTTTGTTAAAGATTCGATGAATGCAAAACAAAAAACATCTGTATTCGGAAAAATACGCCGCAGCTCAATATTGGATAAAGAAGGAAAAATTCAAAATATCCTTGTACAAGGACAAAATATTGTTGTTCAAATTGTGAAAGAACCAATTTCAACAAAAGGTCCTCGTTTAACATCCGAAATATCGCTTGCAGGACGAAACATGGTGCTTATTCCATTTGGAAATAAAATATCAATTTCGCAAAAAATCGGAGAGGCAGAAGAAAAAAAACGATTGCGAAACCTGATAGAAAGCATACTCCCTCCACATTACGGAGTTATTTTGCGTACCGCCGCCGAAGGAAAACGCGCGGCAGTACTCGACGGAGAACTGAAAATGCTTATTCAACGATGGGAGTCGTGTTGCGAAAAATTAACGTCAGGCATTACTGCGCCACAACTGCTGGCAAACGAAGTAAGCAGAACGACGGCAATTCTTCGCGATATATTAAATGTATCTTTTAACAACATTTACGTCAATGATGCTAATGTTTATAACGAAGTAAAAGAATTTATATCAACAATTCTTCCGGGACGCGAAAAAATAGTGAAACATTACGAAGGCAATGTTCCTATTTTCGACCAGTTCGGTATAAGCAAACAAATAAAAGGAACGTTCGGGCGAGTTGTACCGCTAAAAAAAGGAATTTATTTAGTGGTAGAACGTACCGAAGCCCTGCACGTGATTGACGTAAACAGTGGTGCGCGAAACAAAACCGAAAACGATCAGGAAACAAGCGCCCTCGAAGTAAATCTCTCTGCCGCCGAAGAAATTGTGCATCAAATACGTTTGCGCGATCTTGGCGGAATTATAATCATCGATTTTATTGATATGTACAATCAGGAAAATCGGCAATTGCTTTACGAAAAAATGTGCTCACTGCTCGAAAACGACAGAGCAAAACACAGTGTATTGCCTCTCACCAAATTCGGTTTGATGCAAATCACCCGTCAGCGAACACGCCCCGAAATGCGTATTAAAACCGACGAAATATGTCCTGCATGTTCAGGTTCGGGACACGTTGCTCCGTCAATTTTGCTTGACGATCAAATCGAAAATCAATTGGCTTATCATAAAAACGAAACAGGAATGAATTGTGTTACTCTAAAAACACATCCCTACATTGCCGCATATTTGAAAAAAGGCTTTCCATCGCGCCTCACAAAATGGGCAATAAAATATAGATGCCGTATAAAATTAGAATCAATAAATTCATTTTCGTTTCTCGAATATCAGTTTTTCGATAAAAACGGTGACAGAATAGATTAACGAGGACATAAAAACATTAAAAAGACAAACCCGAGAAATGATTTTAAAATTGTTTTTCGTGTTTTTTTTAGTTGTAAGTGTGTCTGAACTGTGATTTCTCAACAATCATTAAAATCACCGTTCAGACGTTTTGCAAAGATACGTTTTTTTGGCTGTGCGGATTGCGCAGGTTGATTTTAGGCTCTTGCGCGATTGTCCTTGTCTGCGTCTTGTTCCTAAGTAACAAAAAATAAATAAACTATAAACGATTGTTTTCAAAAAAGCAAGCCGTTAGGTTTGCATCGCTCGGTAGAAAAATGAACCATCCTTCGTTTTGCAAGCCGTAGGTTTGCAACCGCCTGCTTTTGGTTGCAGTCCTAACGGACTGCAATGTTGGCGTGGCGTTCATTGTTTCTACCGAGCGATAATCCCTAACGGGATTTTTTTTGCCATCTGTTATAAATTGTTTATTTTT
>JAITPP010000334.1 GCA_031289385.1 Prevotellaceae bacterium
GAAAAGTTGCTTTTTTTTTATTATATGGTTCAGAATAAGTATTCTTATAATGAACTCCTATTAATATTGGGTTACCTGCATTTAATGTTTCATCTATATAAGTTATACTTTCTTCAAATTTTGCCGCATTGGTTTGTAAATCCGATTGTTCTTTCCAATTTTTTTCTGATATTAATGTTGCAATATCTATTGCCTGATTTCTATCCGTTGTAAGTCCAAATTGTTCAATCATGGCAAGAGATGTTTGAAAACAACAATTGTTTGATTTACATTTATTATTGTCGTCACATATTGTTTCATTTGTACAAAAATCACATTTATTTTCTTCAAGTATGTCGGTACAGGCTATTTCGCAACATTTTTTTGTTGAATCATTTGGGCATGTAGAACATGGAGTTCCTCCATTGCAACAAGAACCTGATTGTCCACACCAATGACAGTTGCGTCCGTTAATTTCAGATGAAAATTGTCCTATCCATCTTACATTATCCAATTCTATATTTCTGCTATCTGTCAGTATTCCAAGATACATCAAATATATTGTCAAAAAGCCATCTGCTTTAGCAGGAGTTTGTAAAATTAATATCGGTTCGTTATATCCTTCTTCATAAAACGCTAAAACAGCATAATCAAATATATAGACTTGAGCATAAATATGTTTTTTTATATCATCATTAATTAAATCTTTTCGGGCTTTAATTACTGTCTTTTTTATGTTGTTTATATTTTTTTTGCGACTATATACAGCAACGGGATATTCTTTATTTTCAAAAATATGCTTTCCTATGTATATCCCATAATCACTTAGAGTGATTTTACCTATTATATTGTTTTTATCTGTACTTTTTATTGTTTGTATTACATTATTTACAATTTCATTTGGTTTTGTAGTATTATATTTCCATTCTTTCTCCCATTCATCTGTTTTATATGATGTTGTTTCAGTGTCATTATATGTTTTTAGATTTTTATTATACACATAATTTAAAAGTTTGGTATGTTTTATATCTATTATAATCCAGCTAAATTCCCCCTCGTCATCTCCCCCAAACGGGTCAGTAAATAGCGCAGGATAACGAATTATCTCCCATTGCCATTTGGCGAGGTGGTGTTTATCTTCGGTGTAATCCATTAAATTGTCTGTGGTGTTTACTGAAATATCGCCGTAATCGTTGTCGAATGTGTGCTTTAATGCCCATACGCCGTGTCCGAGTTCGTGCGCTGCTATATCGTTTATTTGGTTTGCAGATAGATTTTCTGTAAATAAATATCCGAAACGCCCGCCGAGTGGCATAAAACCAAGTGCATCGCGGTCGCTGCGGTTGCTTTGGTCTTTGTCTAATACGAACAAATAGTTTTTGTTTTTGTCGTAATTTGCGCCTGTGTAGTTTTTGTAGGCGTTGTTAAATGCCTTCATTGCTGCGGTGTAGCGCGAAAACCAGCCGCTGCTTTCGTCAAACAAATGTATTGCATTTTCGTAAGTAAAGGCATCGGTTTCTATTTCAAATTTTACGCCTACGCCGTTGTAAACGCCGTTCAAATATGTTTTTAAATCATTGGTATTTATGCTGTTGCCGTTTACGCTTACTACAACAAGTTTTGCTGTTTGCGGCGTATAAGTTACAACATCTATGCGTCCGAGCGTGTGAAATTTGTTTGCGCTTGCAGGATACAGCGCGTAAATTTGTTGCACATCGTTGTCTGCGCCTGCAATTATTGTAAGCTCATATTGGTTTTCAGCGATTTTTTTCTTTTCGTATATCGTGCCTTGCGGTGTCTGGAAAATTATTTTGTCGGCATCTAATGTATTGTCTATTAATGTTATATTTGCCTGTATTTTGTCGTTGCCGCCTTCGGGCAAAAATTTCCACAAAACGTTGTAATCGCCGAGTTTTGTGTATTTGTCTTTTACGCGATTGCTGTTGCTAAATTTTTCGTCAAATTCGTCAATAGCATATTTACTTTCTGCAGCATTGTCAAACCGCGCTATGGCTGTGTTTGGCGTTAGTGCGTTTGCATCAAAATTATCGGCAGTAAGCGGTGCACCTTGCTTTCCGAGATATTCGGAATTTATGATTTTATTTCCATTTTCGTCGGTTTCTGTTCCCTCTGTTAATTTATAAATATTTCCGTCTTTATCCTTTACTGTTATTGGAAAAACAGATGTTCCGTTTCCGTTAAGTTTTTGCTCGCCTACTTGGGTTGGCGGAGATGTGCTGTTGTCGTAAACCATCAGGTTTCCCGTAATGGAATCGTACACAAATAACGGATTTTCAGGTATTACAAACGACAGTTCGTAATCGGGGCGTATTATTCCGTTGGCGGTGTTTTGAATTTTTAATATTGTATCATTTTCTTGTGCCGAAATTTTTGCACTAACAAACAACATACAAAAGAATAACAGCAAAAGATATTTTCTTTTGTTTGGGGATTTTGTATGTTGTTGTTGTGCGTACATTATAATTATTTATATTATGGAAGAAATAATCTTTCTGTATTTATATTGTATGTATTTATATTTGTATTTAACCATTTCAATAGAGTGTCATATTGTTTTTCAAAAAAAGAATCTGACTGAAACAATGTTGCATTTTGAATTATCATTTCGTTCATAAAATTTATGTCTTCATATTCAAATATAATTGGATAGTTAAGAATAACTGTTGTGAAATATATTAGATTTGTTTTTTTAGGAGAACATTCATCTATTAATCCATACATATAAGGTCTTGTATATATTTCATTTGTGTTTGTTAAATTTATAACATGATTAATACAAGAACGAGTATTTATGTAAAAAAGATTATTTATAGGATTTATGTATTCTGTGTTATTACAATCCATGTCCATTTTTTTGTATTGATTTAATATTTCAGTTTCATATTTTTTGTTTCCCATTCTTGCCAATGCTAACTTACAATTTAGAATGAATATATCTCTATTATATTTGGCATAATCTTTATTTTTCACACTATCTGTAAGTATAGATTCTAAAACAGCAATAGATGGCTTATAATTAAGCCAACCTAATATTCTTGTATAAATCGGTGAAATGTATTCCATCGCTCTGACAGATACAATTTTTACGTTTTTCTCTATTTTTTTTTCTAATGTTTGTTCATAATATTCGCTAAATGAAACATTTTGTTTTTTTGCTTTTTCTTCCAACTGAACCGAATCTCTTTTTAATTGTTTAACACACATAATTTTTATTTTTTCTATCTCATATTTTGGTAAAGTACGATTAAAATATTGCATCAATTTTTGCTTGGAATATTCTGAAAAATCTTCTTTATGATAAAGATATACATACGATTTAATTTTTTCGGCATCTCTGTCCCAAAAAGATTCATTTATAATAGAATCTACAACCGCTTGACGTAAAACAATATCATTACTGTATTGTAATATTTGTTTTCTATCTTGTCCAAATAATCTAAAAGTGATTATTGATAGACTTAAAATTATTAATAGTGTTTTTTTCATTGTTTATAATATTTTATTTTA
>JAITPP010000135.1 GCA_031289385.1 Prevotellaceae bacterium
TTGGTTTATCGAAAATTATAGACAACATTCACGAAATGGAAAAGAAAGAAATTACCAAAATCAAATACGACGAATATCGCGAATGGTTTATATATTTTCTGCTGCTTTCATTAGTATTAATAATTGCAGAAATGCTGGTGCTGGAACGTAAAAATAAATGGCTTAACAGCATTGATATTTTTAGAAGTAAAAAATTGAAATTGAAAAATCAAAAAGTATGAAAAAGATATTTGCAATAATATTATTTGTATTTATAATTTTTGACGCATATTCACAAAAAGCCGAACGCAGTGATATGCGACAAGGCAACAAATTATATAAACAGCAAAAATATGCGGATGCCGAAACAGCATACAGGCGCGGGCTGCAAAAAAATTCCGAATCGGCAAAAGGTAAATACAATTTGGCAAATTCTATTTATCGCCAAGAGCACTACGAGGACGCAGCAAAATTGTATAAAGAATTGGCAAAACCCAAAATTGATTCTACACAATCCGTGCAAACATATCACAATTTGGGAAACGCAATGCTGAAACAGGCTATAAAAGATAAAGAGCAACAAGGACAACACGTTGCCGCAAATCAAGAACAACTGAAAGAAAGCATCGAAGCCTACAAAAAAGCGTTGAAACTTAATCCGTCGGATATCGAAACCAAATCGAATTTGGCTTATGCACAAAAACTTTTGGCTAAAAACGGCGGCGGTGGAGGTGGCGGCGGCGGCGGAAATGATAATCAGCAAAATCAAGACAATCAAAATCAGGATAATCAGGATAACCAAGATAATAATGACGATAAGCAAAATCAAGATAAAAAAGAAGACAACGGAAAACAACCGCAGCCACACTCTATGAGCAAACAGGATATTGACAGAATGTTGGATGCCGTGCGTGCACAGGAAGAAAAAACAAAAGAAAAAGTAGATAAAGAAAAAGCGCAGGCTGCAAAAAAAGTAACACCCGAAAAAAATTGGTAAAAATCATCATATATGAAAAAGACAATAAAAATATATTATAGATTAGTTTTACTGTTGGCAATGTTTTTTATTTTGCCTAATATTGGAACGGCGCAAGTATTCAGCGCACAAGCACCAAATATTGTTGCTGTTGGCGAGGCGTTTAATTACACCCTTATAGTCAATGGAAACGGACAAGTAACATCTTTACCTGATTTTCCTTCCGAGTTTGAACAGAGAGGAACAACACAACGAGCTTCTAAGCATAATGGTAAAATTACAGTATTGTATTATTTTGCTTTGCAAGCTCTACAAGAAGGAAAATTTACCATAGGCGAAGCAACAATGGTTGATGCAAACGGCAATACTCACACAACAAAACCTGTTACTATTGAAGTAATGCAGGCAGCGACACAGCAAAATTCTGCAAATAATAATGGTGCAGATATTTTCATTCGTATTATTCCAAGCCGAACAAGTTTGTATCGTGGCGATAAACTTACCGCTACACTTAAATTATATTATAGTCTTAGCCCTCAGACAGATATAGGTTATAAGAATTTTAAACTTCCTTCATTTGATGGATTTTGGAAAACAGACATTGAAAATGCCGCTCAAAGTCCTGTACGCGAAAATATTAACGGTAAAATATATGAAACACAGGTTTTAATGGCATGGACACTTAGTCCGCAGAAAACAGGCGTTTTGCAAATTGCCCCTGCCGATATAACATGGTTGATACGTAAACAGGTACGTTTAAATATGTTTATGAATGATGTTGAGGAATCACAAAAACAAACAAAATCGCCTGTTGTTACAATAAATGTAAAAGATATGCCGTCGGGAGCACCGTCGTCGTTTACGGGAGCAGTTGGAAATTATACAATGACAGCCTCATTGTCGAAAGATAATGTAACAGCCAACGATGCCGTTTCGCTGAATGTGAAAATAAGCGGAAACGGAAATTTCAGTTTGATAGGCGAGCCTCAATTAAAATTACCACCCGATTTTGATACCTACGATTCTAAAAAAACATTAACAGCTAATTCGGTAAATTTTGAATATTTTTTAATACCGCGCTCAGCAGGAACATTTACAATAGAGCCTGTTGTATTTTCATATTTCAATCCGTCTGACGAAAATTATCGCACCATTACAAGCAATCCAATGGTAATTGACGTTGAAAAAGACTTAAATTCGCAACAGCAAGTTACATTTGTAAATCCAACAAATCAACGCGACGTGCAAATTTTGGCATCCGATATACGATTTATAAAAAACAAACCCGAAACATGGCACGCCAAAGGCTCGCGTTTTCTTGGATTAAAACATTTTTATCCTTGGTATATCATATCGGGAATTATGTTTTTGCTGATATATTTCTTCCTGCGCAAAAAAAATAAAGACTCGCAAAACATAGTTCTAATGCGCAATCGCAAAGCAAAAGGAATAGCAAAAAAACGATTGAAAGTAGCGGAAAAATCGATGAAACTTAATAATGCTGCAAACTTTTATGATGAATTGTTGAAAGCAATATGGGGTTATCTTGGCGATAAATATTTGATACCCGTTGCCGAACTGTCGCGCAATAACGTGAGCGAACTGCTTGCCGAAAAATGCGTAGAACAAAAATATATAGAGCAACTGATAAGCATTGTAGATGAATGTGAATATGCGCGTTATGCACCCGGCGCAAGTTCTTTGCAAATGCACTCGCTTTACGATAATACGATAGAAGTTATGAGTAAACTGGAACAAAAAACCAAATAAAATTTGATTTAACGAAAAAATATTAATATGAAAAAATATATCATTTTACTTTCGATAATTCTGTTTGCAAATAACATTTCAGCACAAAATGCAGACTCAATATTCACAGATGAAAATGCAACAGAACAGCAGCCGCAAACTCCTGCAAGCGTAGATTCATTGTTTGTTAAGGCAAATAAATTGTATAACGAAGGAAAATATGAAGATGCCGTAGATTTTTACGAAGATATTCTTGACGAAGGTTTGGAATCATCGTATTTATATTACAATATCGGCAACGCATATTTCAAGCAAAACGCATTAGGCTCGGCAATATTAAATTACGAGCGTGCTTACCGCCTCAATCCTTCTGACGAAGACATAAACCATAATCTGGCATTGGCGCGTACACAAATAGCCGATAAATTCGTTGAAGTTCCCGAATTTTTTCTAATAACCTTTTATGGAAAAATTAAATCGCTGTTTGCAGTAAACACGTGGGGTGTGATGGGATTACTGTCGTTTGTCGTAGTTTTGATTTTGGCATTACTGTTTTTGTTTGCGCCAAGTTTATTTATTCGCCGAATATCATTTTGGATTGCCTGCTTTGTCTTGCTGTTTTCAATTTCGTGCAAACTGATAGAAAACAATATACGCAAATACGACAACGCCGTTGTTTTCGTTCCCGTGCTAACTGCAAAAACCTCGCCCGACGATAGCGGAAAAGATATGTTTTTGTTGCACGAAGGAACAAAAGTTATAGTTCGCGAAACCTTCAACGAATGGACAAAAATACAACTGCCCAACGGCGAACAAGGCTGGGTTGTAAGCGAGGCTATTACTATTATTTAAATAGTGGTTAGTGATTAATGATTAGTGGTTAGTGATTAATGGTTAATGATTAGTGGTTAATGATTAATGATTAGTGGTTAATGATTAGTGGTTAGTGATTAATGATTAATGATTAATGATTAATGGTTAGTGATTAGTGGTTAATGATTAGTGATTAACAATCAACGCCCTGAAAGGGCAGCATAATTCAACGTATGGCAACACCCTATGAATTAACAACCAACGCCCTGAAAGGGCAAAATAATTCAGCGTGGGGCAACACCCTACGAAGAATTGAACAATGAAAATTGATAATTAACAATTAACAATTAATAATTAACCAGTAATCATTAAAAAAAGCGCCCTGAAAGGGCAAAATAATTCAGCGTAGGGCAACACCCTACGAAGAATTGATAATTGAAAATTGAAAATTAACAATTAATCATTAACAATTAAAAAAAACGCCCTGAAAGGGCAACGTAATTCAACGTATGGCAACACCCTACGAAGAATGTGTTTAATGTGAGAATATGAAAATTAAAAAACAACTAACAATTAATCATTAACAATTAATCATTAAAAAAAGCGCCCTGAAAGGGCAAAATAAATTCAGCGTGTGTCAACGCCCTACGAAGAATTGAAAATTGATAATTAACAATTAATCATTAACAATTAATCATTAAAAAAAGCGCCCTGAAAGGGCAAAATAATTCAGCGTGGGGCAACGCCCTACGAAAAAAACCGCAAACAAAAAAGTGCGGAGCACAAAAGTAAATAGCACCACAACCGCCCACCCGCACGACTTGAAGAATTAAGAATTAAGAATTAAGAGTTAAGAATTAAGAATGTAGCCCCCAGCCCCTAAAGGGGAGTCTGGCAGTGCAGCAAAGTCCCCTTCAGGGGATTTAGGGGCTAAAAAATGAAGAATGAAAATCACAAACTTTACATAACAAAAAAAACCTTTGCTCCCTTTGCAAAAAACTTTTGCGCGCCCTTTGCGGTAAAAAATAAAAAAAATAACCACAAAGTACACAAAGAAAGCACAATGAACACAAAAAAATCTCAACAAACTTTATAACTTTAAAAACTTTATGAACTTTATGAACTTTAAAAACTTTAAAAACTTTATGAACTTTAAAAACTTTATAATTTTACACCTTTTTAACTCTACAATTTCTTTATACATTCGTACCTTTTTTTTGCGTTACATCCCATTTTTTAACACTTCGCCAAAATTTTTTTGTCCCATAATTTACATTATATTAAGTTTTAAACTAAATAAAATCAGCGTATTATGTTTATTTTGATATAAAAGGGCATATTGTTAAATTTGTAAATTATTGAAATTTAATTTATATTTGTAACCAAAATTAACATAATGTAAATTATAGGACAAATATTTTCAGAACCTAATAAATGACATTAAGAAGTTAGTGAAATTAAAAGAGTTGGCATTGCAAGTAAATTACGAGATACAAATTACAAATTACAAAATACAAATAACTAAATAATAACGACTAATTACCAAATTTTGTACACATAATATAAAAAAAGTTACACTTAAGTGTTAAATTTGTTAAATGAAATGGGCGAGAAGTGTTAAAACGCTATTTTTCTATACTGATTATGAGGATATTCCAAATTTGTCCCATTTTTTTTCGAATTTGTCCACCCATTTTTTTTCTCTATCAAATACTTTTGTTCAACAAAAAATTATTAATTAAAAAAAACAATAATATGAATTACGACTCACAATACACAAAAGCAATAATCATTAAAAACAGAAAGATTATAAGACAACTTATTATTTCTGAAATAACGCACATTATATGTGAATCGTATATATGCGATATTTATACTCTAACAGATAAATATACAACAACAAGATTGCTGAAAGCATTAGAAAAAGAATTGGACAAATTTAATTTTATCCGAATACACAACAATATTCTTATTAATGCAAAGCATCTTAGTTATATCGACAAAGACAAAAATATAGTAATTCTGAACACTAATATAGAACTACCATTCTCCGTAAGGCGTTGGAAAGATATAAAAAGTCGGTTACAGAAATTTGATTAGAAGAATGAAGAGTTAAGAATGAAGAAATGTAGGAATGTAGAAATGTAGAAATGAATATCAGATTGAATAGTCCCCAGCTTTAGCTGGTGGAAACGAGAAAAAAGGAAAACAAAAGGCTTTAGCCAAAATATCAATAATGTTAGGCTAAAGCCGATAAAAATAACTCCTTTTATTCTCCCTTCTAAAGCAGGAGGCAATTCAAGAATTAAGAATGTAGAATGAAGAGTTAAAAATGAAGAATTGCCCCAGCCTCCTAAAAGGGGAGTTTGGGCAGTGCAGAAAATTTAAGCAATGCAGAAAAAGTCCCCTTTAGGGGATTTAGGGGTGAAAGGAATGAAGAAATGTGATAATTAATGTAGGAATGAAGAAATGTAGGAATGAAGAAATGTGATAATTAATGTAGGAATGTAGGAATGTAGAAATGTGATAATTAATGTAGAAACGACTAATTACCAAATCATTTTGTACACATAATATAAAAAGATTACGCTTAAGTGTTAAATTTGTTAAATGAAATGGGAGATAAGTGTTAAAAATGATATTTTTCTATGCTGATTATGAGGCTATTCTGGATTTGTCCCAATTTTTTTAGAATTTGTCCACCCTTTTTCTTCCCTATTAAATGTACTTTTGCTCAACAAAAAATTATAAAATAATTAACGATATAACGATATAACAATTAATAATTAACAAATATAGTTTATGAAAAGAACAAAATTAATTTTAACAAAAGTCTGTATTTTGGTGTTTGTACTTATGACATTACACGCCAATGCACAGCAAACAAAAGTAGGCAGACCGCCAACTTTTTCGGTG
>JAITPP010000060.1 GCA_031289385.1 Prevotellaceae bacterium
TCTGTTCTTTACGGGATATTAAATTTATGCACAAAATCAAGTCGAACACAGTGTAAATAATTTTAAAAAATCAAATTTATTCAAAAAATATCATCTTGGCACGTTTTTTGTTGCTTTACATATTTGGTTACAAATTTATTTGTAACGTTGAAAAAAAATATTTACGAATTAAACAAAAAAATGAAATGAAAAAATTAAATTATTTACTAATTGGGTTGTTTTTGTCGGTTGCTTTCAGCAGTTGCAGAAACGACGACGAGCAAAAAGCTCCTTCCTTTAATCCGCCAACAGCTGCGGAATTTGCAGGTATCAGGCAAAATTTTTTAGCTGGGCTTACGCAAGTTAAAACATTTGATGCCAACTACGGATTATCATTTACTTCACCCAAAGGCGTGAAAGTAGATATCAACAACTATTATCATCAAGGTGGACTGCCTGTAACGGGCAACGTTCAACTTCGTTATGTCGAACTTTTTGACATTGGAACTATGGCTCTTGCCAACAAACCACTGATGGGAAGAAATTATTTGGGAAATGCTTCGCCATTGGTTACAGGCGGCGAATTTTTTATTGAACTAACTCAAAACGGCGAAAAACTCGACGGAAATGCCATTTTACAAGTTCCTGTGGAATACACACAGGGAGCAAATCCTGACGATATGTCTCTATGGGCTATGGACGAAGATTCTACTGTTTGGACTCAAGACGTGAACGGCGAAATTGTACGACAAGGAAGCGGAACTGGTGCTGAAAGCTACTATTATTGTTGGTTACCTTTCTGCTGGACAAATATCGACTGGCTAATTTCACTACCGGGAGAAAAAACAGAAATACGTGTGAGAGTACCCGATGGATACGATAACAAAAACTGTTCGATTTATGCTGCATATCTGACTATGCCCAACACTCTTGCCTCGTTTGATATCTATGATGAAACAGGAAAGTATTTTACGGAACATACAGGAATAGCACCCATTGGTTTTCAAATGTTTGTGATTTTTATTTCGGGCGATATACTGACAGGACAATTTGTATATTCAACAAAATTGGTTACTATCACAGCCAATCAGTATGTAACATTTACTGATGCCGATTTACACACAGGCAGCATTCAGCAAATTATTAATGCCATTAATGGTTTGTATAACTAACCAAAAAGCTATTTATACAAATGTTTTTGAGAAACAGTAACAGCAATCTTTTGGGGTTGCTGTTTTCTGTATTATGTAACAAAAATAAATAATCTATAAAATATTGCTCTTCTCAAATCACAAGCCGTCAGGTTTGCATCGCTCGATAGAGAATATCAATTCAAATCACAGTTCAGACATTTTATTTCAAAATAGCACGTAAAAATTCGGCAGTATAACTGTTATTACTTTTTGCAATTTCTTCGGGTGTGCCGAAACATAACACTTCGCCGCCTCTTTCGCCGCCATCTTTTCCCAAATCAATTACATAATCGGCAACTTTTACAACTTCAAGATTGTGTTCAATTACAAGCACCGTATTGCCTTTATCCACAAGTTTGTTTAACACGCCAAGCAATATGCGCACATCTTCAAAATGCAAGCCTGTGGTGGGTTCGTCGAGAATATAAAATGTTTTTCCCGTATCGCTTTTTGCAAGTTCTGCCGCCAATTTCACTCGCTGACTTTCGCCGCCCGAAAGCGTAGTTGCCTGTTGTCCAAGCGTGAGATAGCCGAGTCCTACATCCTGCAAAACTTTCAACCGCCGATAAATATTCGGAAGTTTTTCAAAAAAATTGCAGGCATCGTCAATCGTCATATCAAGAATTTCGCCGATATTTTTTGTTTTGTAACGAACTTCAAGCGTTTCGCGATTATAGCGTTTTCCGTTGCAGGTTTTACATTTTACGTAAACATCGGGCAAAAAATTCATTTCAATAGTTTGCACGCCTGCACCTTTGCAATCTTCACAGCGTCCGCCTTTTACGTTAAACGAAAATCGCCTTGACGTATATCCGCGAATTTTAGATTCGGGTGTTTTCTCAAAAAATTTGCGAATTTCGTCAAACAATTTTGTATAAGTTGCAGGATTTGAACGCGGTGTGCGTCCTATCGGCGATTGATCAACCTGTATAACTTTATCAACATTTTCAATTCCTTCTATCGAATCGTAAGGCAATGGATTTTGCAGCGAACGATAAAATTTCTGACTTAAAATAGGTTGCAAAGTTTCGTTTATCAATGTTGATTTTCCGCTGCCCGAAACGCCTGTAACGCAAATAAATTTTTCGAGCGGAAATACTACGTCCACATTTTTCAGATTATTTCCTTTTGCGCCGCGCAACGTTAGCGTTTTTCCCGAACCTTTGCGCCGTTTGGGCGGAACGTTAATTTTCATTTCGCCCGAAAGATATTTTGCCGTCAGCGAATTTATTTTTTTTGCTGCAAGTTGTTCGGGCGTTCCTTCAAAAAGAATTTCGCCTCCGTGTATTCCCGCATAAGCGCCAACATCAACAATATAATCGGCTGAGCGAATTGTTTCTTCGTCGTGCTCAACAACTATTATTGAATTTCCTTCGTCGCGAAGTGTTTTCAGCGAATTTATAAGTTTTGTATTATCGCGCTGATGCAAGCCAATGCTCGGCTCATCAAGAATATACAGCACATTTACAAGTTTCGAGCCTATTTGCGTTGCCAATCGTATCCGCTGACTTTCGCCGCCCGAAAGCGTATATGTAGCGCGGTTTAGCGACAAATAATCCAAACCTACATCAAGCAAAAACGAAAGCCGCGAGCGTATTTCTTTCAATATTTCACGCGCAATTGCAAGCTGGCGTTTTGTCAATTTTTCTTCGATATTTTGCGCCCATTCGTAAAGAGTTTTTATATCTAATTCCGTTAAATCGGAAATATTTTTATCGCCTATTTTGAAATATTGAGTTTGCTCGTTCAGGCGTCTGCCCTTGCATACAGGACATTCTACGTATTTTATAAATCTGTCAGCCCAATTTTGTGTCCATTCGCTACCCGTTGCCTGACGCTCGTTTATGAAATTTATCACACCTTCAAAATTAATAAAATATTGTGATGCTCCGCCTTGAATTCCATCAACTCTAAACGATTCGTCAGAGCCGTAAAGTATAATGTTCATCACATCTTCGGGGATATTTTCTATCGGCTCGGTTATTGCAATTTTATATTTTCGCAAAATTATTTCTATCTGCGAATAAATAGATACATTGCTCACTTTCCCGAGCGGCTCGATGCCTCCGCTTTTTATGCTTTTTTTAGGATTTGGAATTATTTTTGTTATGTCCATTTCGCTCACCGTGCCAAGTCCGTTGCAATGCGGACAAGCGCCCTGCGGCGAATTAAACGAAAACGAGTGAGGCGCAGGCTCGTTGTACGAAATTCCTGTTGTAGGACACATCAAATTGCGGCTGTAATATCTTATTTCGTTGTTTTCGATATTTAAAATAATTATTATGCCTTTGCCGTGCGACATTGCTATTCGTACCGAATCGAGCAAACGTTTTTCATCTTTTTCGCTTGGAATTAATTTATCAATTACTATTTCGATAAAGTGATTTTTATATCTGTCAACTTTCATCAACGGTTTTATTTCCTGCACTTCGCCGTCGATTCGGACGTTTACAAAACCTTTTTTGCGTTGTTGCTCAAACAGTTCTTTGTAATGTCCTTTGCGCCCTTTTACAAGCGGAGCAAGTATCATTATTTTTTTTTCGTTAAAGTTTTTTATTATCATTTTCACAATTTGCTCGTCGGTGTATCGCACCATTTCTTCGCCCGTTTCTTTTGAATATGCGATAGATGCGCGAGCAAACAGAAGTCGAAAAAAATCGTATATTTCGGTAATTGTGCCTACGGTAGAACGCGGATTGCGATTTGTTGTTTTCTGTTCTATCGCAATCACAGGGCTTAATCCCGTAATGCTTTCCACGTCGGGACGCTCCATATTTCCCAAAAACTGACGCGCATACGCCGACAATGTTTCCATATATCGCCGCTGTCCTTCGGCATAAATTGTATCGAATGCCAACGATGATTTGCCGCTGCCGCTCAATCCTGTGATAACCGTAAATTTATTGCGCGGAATGCTAACATCAACATTTTTTAGATTATTGGTTCTCGCCCCTACGACTTTTATTTCTTTTTCCTCAGACATTTTATTCAACTACAAATTAAAAAATTACGAACTACGATTTTTAAATACTTTGATTAACATTCCGCCATTTTTGTACAAATATTTATAAGATTTTATATATTTAGATTCAAAAAAATATGGTGTTTATTTTAATCAGGTTGCAAAGGTAAAAAAAATAGTTGTTCCGAAGTTTTGACACTATAAAATTTTACAAAGAATTTCCAATTAATTAAAAAAGGTATTTAGTCATTGGTATTTAGTCGTTGGTATTTAGTATTTGGTATTTAGTATTTAGTCGTTGGTATTTAGTCGTTGGTATTTAGTCGTTAGTATTTAGTATTTAGTCGTTGGTATTTAGTCGTTGGTATTTAGTCGTTGGTATTTAGTATTTAGTCGTTAGTATTTGGTATTTAGTATTTAGTCGTTGGTATTTAGTATTTAGTTGTTTGTTCATTTCTACATTTCTACATTCCTACATTTCTAAATTCCTACATTTCTAAATTCCTACATTTCTAAATTCCTACATTTCTAAATTTCTACATTTCTAAATTCCTACATTTCTAAATTTCTAAATTTCTACATTTTAAATTTTCTACATTTTTCATCATTTAATTAATTTAAAAATAAAAAACTTGCCAAGCACAAAACTCGGCAAGTTTATTAATTTCAATTAAAAAATAATTTGCAAATTATTTTTTCAATGCTGCAACAAC
>JAITPP010000073.1 GCA_031289385.1 Prevotellaceae bacterium
GAGTAAATGCCACACAACAATCACTGCCTGAGAGGCAGGATTTTCCGCACAAGTCCTGCCTTTCAGGCAGTTTATTGCATTATCATTTTTCCGCAGGCTACGCTCTCTCTTACCTTCGGTTATGAAAATTTCGCCTTTCAGGCAAAACCGGCAAAAAATTTATTTTGCAAAAAATAGCACCTCAAAAAAAGTTTTAGCCATATTCATTTTTTTATTTCCAAGATTAATTTACATTAAAAGCGTTAATAAATTAACATTCTTAATGTTTTTTAATTATCTTTGTTTTATAATTAAGGAATATATAGTGAAATTTATTTTGAAACAGTAAAATTAATTTGAAATAGTAAAAATTAATAAATTAAAATATATGAAAAAAATTATAATATTATTTTTCATTGTTGCTTTTGGAATGAACAACAATGTTAATGCACAAGTTCAACAAATAGAATGGGAAATATTGTCGGCAGGAACTATTATTCCGACAAAAGACGCTCAATCACTCGGAATTATATTGGGAACAGAAGTTCGCTTTAATTTATACGATGGAAAAATATCAACAGGAATGGAGTTTTCTCTTGGCGGATATCATCGCGAATACAGTGTTTACAGTGAATATTATGGCAACGTTAAATTTACCGATGTTCAAACAAGTTTTTTGTCATTTCAAGGTATATGCGATTACAATTTTAAACCCAGAAATAAAATCGTGCCTTTTGCAGGCTTTGGAGTAGGGTTTGTAGCATCTGCCTATGATGACCATCAAGATGGCTTTTTTATCTCGCCAAGTCTTAGAGTGGGTTGTGAATTTTATAAATTTTTGAGGGCTACATTAGATTATAGAATAATGAAATACGGATTTAATTATTTTTCATTACGCTTAGGTTTTGTAATTGGCGGACGAAATAAAAAAATATAATTTTTTGAAGTAATTATATTCTAAAAATGCTGTGCAAAATTTTGCACAGCATTTTGTATTTTAAAATTTTTTAACCGCTTTTGCAAAAAAAATATTCTTTGTACATATTCTTTTGTGAGTTTTGCTTACATTCAGTCATTTTTTTATTGTAATTTTGCAGATAAAACGTGCTTCTGTGAATGGAGGCGATGTTATTTTTATCGGCGGCAGCACTTATGTTGTTGCCGAAATTATTGATGTATTAATGTAAATTTTAAAATCGAAAAAAATATTATGACAAAATTATACATAGCGCGGCATGGCGAAACCGAATGGAATATTCAACGCCGATTTCAAGGACAGCACGATTCTCCGCTTACCGCGAATGGAATAAATCAAGTGAATTTACTTTCGGAATATTTGAAAAATATTTCTGTTGATGCAATTTATACAAGTTCGTGCAAGCGTGCCGTTGTTACCGCAAATATTATTAACAGCAACAAAAATTTGCCTCTTTATGTTTGCGAAGAATTGCGGGAAATAAATATGGGAGAGTGGGAAGGAATGCCTGCCAACGAGATTAAATTACGATACGCCGATGAATTTCAACATTTTTTCTACCAACCCGATTTGTACATGCCTGACAACAATGGCGGCGAAACTTTCGATAGTTTTAGGTTGCGTTTGTCGAATAAAATTGAAGAAATTGTTTTAACGCATCCCGACAAAACAATATTAATTGTTGTGCATGGAATAGCGTTGCGAATTTTGCTTGCGTATTTTAAAAATTGTTCGTTGTCCGAGATATGGAATTTTCTTGCAAAGCCCGCAAGCATTAGTTTGGTTACTGCAAATGACAAAAAATATGAAATAAATTTTTGGGCAAAAACAGAATATTGATTTGTGCTGAAATTTAAAACAGAAACAAAAGCCGACTTCTAAAAAATCGGCTTTTTGTTTATCCATTACTGTTTGCAATTATTCTCCTGCAAAATCGGCATCCACAAGAATGCGCCCGCAGTATTCGCAAACAATCACTTTCTTACTCAGTTTAATGTCTAATTGTCGTTGAGGCGGAATTTTGTTGAAACAGCCACCGCAAGCATCGCGTTTTACAGTTACCACAGCCAAACCGTTTCGTGCATTATGACGAATTTTGTTGTAAGCGGTAAGCAAGCGCGGTTCAATCAGTTTTTTAATTTCATCTGTACGACTTATTAGTTCTTTTTCGTCGTGTGCAGTTTCTGAAGTAATTTCACTTAGTTCGTGTCTTTTTTCATCGAGAGCGATTTTTTTATCGGAAAGCAATGCTTTTGTGGTTTCAATTTCGCGCTTTTTCTCTTTGATTTTTAAGCCGAGTTCTTTTATATTTTTTTCGTTCAACTCGATTTCCAAACTTTGAAATTCCAACTCTTTTGATAACGAATCAAACTCACGGTTGTTTCTTACATTTTTTTGTTGTTCCTCATATTTTTTTATGAGATTTTTTGATGTTTCAACACCGATTTTTCGTTGCGATACATTACTTTCGATTTCTCTGATTTCTTGTACCATATTTTTTATACGAGTATCAAATCCTACGATTTCATCTTCCAAGTCTTGAACTTCGAGAGGTAATTCGCCTCTTACGGTTCTGATATTGTCAATACTTGAATCAATAACTTGTAATTCGTACAATAATCGCAACTTGTTTACCGATGATAAATCTGACAATGCCGAACTTTTATCGGATTTTGTTTTTGCCGATTTTTCTGTTTTTGCTTTTTCTACTATCGGTTTTTCTGTTGCTTTTTTCGACGATGTTTTCGCAACTTTTTTCGCTTCTGTTTTTTTCGTTTTTTCTGCCATTTAATTAATTAATTTTTTAAAACTGATAAGAAATACATTTTCTTACTTTTTAGGTGCTGCTTTTTTTGCCGGTGCTGCTTTTTTAGCGGGTGCTGCTTTTTTCACAACTTTTTTTACTGCTGCCTTTTTTACTGCTACCTTTTTAGCAGGTGTTGCTTTTTTAGCAGGTGCTGCTTTTTTCACAACTTTTTTTGCTACTGCTTTTTTAGCAGGAGCGTCCACAGATTTAGCAGGTGTTGCTTTCTTCACTGCTACTTTTTTAGCGGGTGCTGCTTTCTTAGCGGGCGTTGCTTTTTTCACTGCTGCCTTTTTAGCGGGTGCGGCTTTTTTCACAACTTTTTTTGCTACTGCTTTCTTAGCAGGTGTTGCTTTTTTCACTGCTGCTTTTTTAGCGGGAGCAGTTTTTTTAGCAGGCGCTGCCTTTTTCACAACTTTTTTTGCTACTGCTTTTTTAGCAGGAGCGTCCACAGGTTTAGCAGGCGTAGTAGCTTCTGCTTTGGGTTCTTTTTTTGCCATAATTTTTTTTGTTTAATAAATAATATAAATAATAGGGTTTATATTTTTTTCAGCAATTTGCGCTGCAAAGTTAGATAAATTTTTTTTAATAATATCACAAAATATTTCGGTAGTAAATTGTTCGCTCTCAAAATGCCCTATATCTGCAATAGTAATTTTGTTTTCTGCATCAAAAAACTGATGATATTTAAAATCGCCTGAAACAAAGATGTCTGCTTGGTTTGCGATAGCATCGTTAAGCAAAAAACTGCCTGCTCCGCCGCACACTGCCACGCGCGAAATTGTAGTTGAAACAGGTTTTGTTGAACGAATAATTTTTAAAGAAAAAATATTTTTCAGCATTTTGTAAAACTCATCGTGTGTCATTGGCTTGGGTAAATTTCCAATCATTCCCGAACCTGCATTTTTGTATTCGTTGTCGATATTGTATATGTCGTAAGCAATTTCTTCGTATGGATGATTTTTTAATATTGCATTTTTTATTTTCGGCAAATCATTTTTTGTGGCGATAACTTCAATTTTTATTTCGTCTTCGGTGTGTAGTTTTCCTTTTTCGCCTGTAAACGGATTTGTGTTTTCGCCTGCTTTAAAAGTTCCTTTGCCTTTTGTGCAAAAACTGCAATCGCTGTATGCGCCTATGTTTCCTGCGCCTGCCTCTAACATCGCATTGCGTATTTTTTCGGAATATGATTCGGGAACATAAACTGCAATTTTTACCAATTCATTTTTTTTCGGCGATAAAATTTTGCAATCTACAAGTCCAATTTTTTCACAAATTTTTGTATTTACTCCGCCTGCAATATTATCCATATTTGTATGTGCGGCATAAAGCGAAATGTCGTGTTTTATTGCTTTTGCGATTATTCGTTGTGTCGAATTTTTTCCTGTAAATTTTTTCAATCCCGCAAACACAACAGGATGATGTGAAATAATAAAATTTATTTTTTTTGATATTGCTTCGTCAATAATTTCTTCGGTAATATCAATACACAAAAGTGCCGAATTTGTTTCGGTTTCGGCATCTCCCACTATCAATCCTGCGTTGTCAAAATCTTCCTGATAACGTAGCGGAGCGTAGTCTTCAATGTATTGTATTACATCTTTAATTTTCATATAGAATCTTTTATTTCCAGCAATTGTTTTTTTATCTGTTCGAGTGTTTTTATCACCTGCATATTTTTTATTGAGCCTTCGCGATTTTCGATTATTCGTTTATATGCTCCATCTAATTTCATTCCTTGTTCGCGAACTAAAAAGTGTATTAACTTTATTGTATCAACATCTTGTTGCGAAAAAAGCCTGTCGCCTTTCTTGTTTCTTTTCGGATTTATTATGCTTCTGAAATGGTTTGTCCAAAAGCGAATAGTAGATGTTTCTTCGCCAAAATTACTTGCAACTTCGCCAATAGAGTAGAATAATTTTTCCGTTTCGTTTTTTTCGATAGTCATATTTATTTTTAATAATCTGCAAAAAATATCAGCGCAAAAGTATGTTTTTATTTACAATCACAGGCAACTCGTTATAGTATTTTTTCAACATGTTTTCAACACAAAAAAGAATGAAAAAAATGAAGTTAGAAAGTTTGTCAAGTTTTTAAAGTTATAAAGTTTTTAAAGTTTGGGCTAAAAAATTTTTTTGATGCGCAATTTTTTTTGCAAAATAATTTTTTTTGCTGTTTTTGCCCAAACGGGCAATATTTTCATAACTGCAGGTAAGGCGCAAGCCGCAGCCTGCGGAAACAAACACATCCCACACCACTGCCCGAAGTGGCAGAACATATTAGTTGTTTTAAGTTTAAAATTCTGTTTTTCAAACATACGTTTTAGCATATAATCCGCAGGACAATTGCCTGCGCTTATGGAAATATTACCTTTCAAGTAAAATAGCGTTTCAAAAAATATGAAAACAGCAAATATTTTTTTGCATAATAAAATATTATTTTTATATTTGCAGTTAAAGCAGCGAATGTAACAGAATATCATTATTGTTTTGCAACAACGTGCGGCGTAGGAGTATATAGATCATATAATGTTCAATTAACTACAGCTCAACTACTTTCCTTTATGGATACTTATGAGAGACAATATTGTGGTTCACCACTGTAAATTATGAAATAATCAGGAGAAAAAACATTCTCCTGATTATTTAAATTAAAAATTATTGTTATGAAAAAAATATTAATATTAGCAATTTTTATAATGAGCGAAGTAACTACTAATGCTCAAATGGTATTAGATACAGCCCAGCTGAAAATCACATATACTTATAAATATGTGCGGGATACAACGATTGCATCTATTACAAATTTAAGATATACTGA
>JAITPP010000090.1 GCA_031289385.1 Prevotellaceae bacterium
ACAAATCAAAAGTATTGCCATAAATTTACTATCGTTGCGGCTAAAAAAATAAGTGCGATGACAGAGAAAACAACCGCAACGTACCACGAGACTAAGGCTAACCGCCCGCGAGACTAAGGTTCGTCAGGCATCGGACTAAGGCTCGTGCACAACGAGACTAAGGCTCGTCTGACACCGGACTAAGGCTCGTCGAGCATCGGACTAAGGCTCGCCTTCCCGTTGCAAATAGACAAACATCATGTTCTACGTGAGAATAAATAAAAACAGCGCAAAGAGAAACTGTTGGAGGCGGCGCAGCCGGAAAAAGCGTTCTTTGACATATTTATTTACACGCTGTCTGAACATATAATTTTTCAGATTATTATGAATTGATACGATTGTTTTTATCAGAAACAATCACAGCAATCAAATAAATCACAGTTCAGACGAAAAATGCAAGAAGTTTTCGAGTATAAAAGAAAATTTGTATCTTTGCGGAAAAATATTCGAGTATGAAAGAAAATTTTAATGCTTTAAGAAAGTACAATTTTTGGAACGGCAATGTCCTCGAATTGGGCTTTGTCCGCAAAGCTTACACGGACAAAATTATGAATTATACCGGCAACCGATTAGTAAAAGTACTTGTGGGACAACGGCGTACAGGAAAAAGCTATCTGTTACGGCAAATCGCCAGACGCTTAATAAATAGCGGAATACAACTCCATAATGTTTTTTATATTAATAAGGAATATTTGGAACTTGATTTCGTGAAAGATTACAATGATTTGGAAAATTTGCTTGAGTATTACAAAAAAGCCTTGCAGCCGAAAGGTAAGATATACCTTTTTATTGATGAAATTCAAAATATTGAAGGTTGGGAACGCTTTGTAAATTCTCATTCTCAAGATTTTGCCGAAGAATATGAAATTTTTATCAGCGGTTCCAATTCCAAAATGCTGTCGGGCGAGTTGGCGACACTGCTTTCGGGGCGGTATGTTAATTTCGAGATTTTCCCATTCAGTTTTGAAGAATTTGCAGGAATTACCAATAAAGAACTTTCAAAACAGCATTTTATCGAATATTTGGGAAGCGGCGGTTTACCCGAACTGTTTTCCCTACCGAATGAGGAAACGCGGCGCAATTATGTTTCGGCAATCAAAGACACGGTTTTGTTGCGCGATATTATTCAGCGGCAGAACATTAAAGATGCCAAATTGTTGGAAGATATTTTTGTGTATCTGGTAAATAACGCATCAAATTTGGTATCCATCTCGAATATTGTCAATTATTTTAAGAGCAATAACCGTAAAACGACTTACGACACCGTTTCCAATTATATTGGTTTTATTGAGGATACTTTTTTGATACACAAGGCCGAACGCTACGATATTCGCGGCAAGGATACCATTTCCGGCAACTGCAAATATTATATTAACGATTTGTCATTCAAAAACTTGCTTTATTCGGGCTTTGGTTACGGCATTGGCTATAAATTGGAAAATCTGGTGTATCTTGAACTTCGCAGGGCAGGTTTTGAGGTTTATGTTGGCGCTATAAAAGACAAAGAAGTAGATTTTGTAGCAATTAAAGGCGACCGAAAAATATACGTACAGGCTACTTATCTGCTTGTAGATGAGCAAACTGTTGAACGAGAGTACGCGCCATTAGAATTAGTTTCGGATAATTACGAAAAAATGGTGGTTTCGTTAGATGATGTGCATTTTCCTTCTCGCAATGGTATTCAACATTTTCAAATTTGGAATGTGAGATTCTGAAAATCAATTATTATTTTCTCACAAAAGCGTGTAATCTTTTTTATTGATTTACACGCAAAAAAATGCAGAAATTTTGTTTTAATTCTAAAAAGTTGTATTTTTGCAGCAAAATAGAAATAAAATGAATTTTATAGAATTTAAGTCGAAAATGTTGGAGTTGGTATGTTTTAATCTGAACCAGATATACGCATTTCAACCCGATTTCGACCGCAACAATCTTGTCCGCTGGAAAAAAAAAGGTTACATTATTGCTTTGCGGAACGGTTGTTTTACCTTTGCCGACTTTTTGGGGAAGCCCGATTATGCTTACTTTTTTGCCAATCGGATGTACCAGCCTTCGTATGTGAGTTTGCATACGGCGTTGGCGTTCTACGGCATTATTCCCGAAGCAGTGGTGCAGATTACGTCTGTCAGTTCGTTGAAAACGGCTTTTTTCGCCAATCCGTTTGGAGAATTTTCGTACAAAAACGTTAAGCGTGAATTGATGTTCGGCTACGATTTGAAACCGATGGACAGCAGGCGAAACCTGCTTTTTGCTACGCCCGAAAAGGCAATTCTGGATTTGCTGTATCTTTATCCGTTTTACAATAACGAACAGGAAATAAGAGAATTACGTTTTGATGAAGATTTTATGCAAGACGAATTGAATGTGGAACGTTTGAATGAATTTGCCGAAAAATTTCAGTCGAAAGCGTTACGGAAAAGAGTTGATTTATTATTGAAAGTTTATCAACAGTAAAATATGATACGAATAGAACAAATCAGAAATTATTTTCCGCCGATGTTGCGCGAAAATGCCGATTTTGACAAACATATTTTGAAAGAATATATTCAGTTGCTCATTCTAAATTTTTTGTCATCAACACCTTATGTGCGAAACCTTGTTTTTATCGGCGGTACAAATTTACGGTTGGTAAAAGGAATTGACCGTTTTTCTGAAGATTTGGATTTTGATTGCAAGGATTTTTCGGAAAACGAGTTTACAGAAATGGCACAAACGGTTTTAACATTTTTGCAGCGTTCGGGTTTTCGTGCCGAAACAAAAGAAAAGCCAAACAGCAAATTAAAAGCGTATCGTTCGAGCATTCTTTATTTCCCTGAATTGCTGTTTGAAATGAATTTGAGTGGACATCGCGAAGAGCGTTTTTTGCTCAAAATTGAAATGCAAGACCAACAAATTCTCTACAAGCCGACAGTGGCGAATATTCAAGGTTGCGGCTATTTTTTCCCTTTTCCTGTGTCACCTGACGGTGTTTTGTGCAGTATGAAAATAGCGGCAATGTTGGCTCGTGCAAAAGGGCGCGATTTTTACGACTTGCTGTTTTTGCTCTCGCAAACAAAGCCCGACTACGATTTTCTCGAAAAACGTTGCGAAATCTGCAATTTGCAGGAGTTGAAAACAACAACAGCCGAACTGCTTAAAATTACTGATTTAAAGCACAAACAACGCGACTTTGAACATCTGCTTTTCAATAAGGCAAACAGCGAAAAAATTTTGAGATTCAAAGAATTTATGCAATCGTTAAAATGATAGTATTTCTAATAATTAATTGAATAAAGATGGTATCAAACTTAAAAAAAAACGTTGTTGCATGATAAAACCAACGAAATAGACTATCTTTGTATTATTTTTGTGATTAAATTTTAAATCCGAACAATGAGTAAGAAAAAGTCAAAAAGTAAAGTGAGTGCA
>JAITPP010000138.1 GCA_031289385.1 Prevotellaceae bacterium
CAAGTATTGATTTTTACACAGCAGATGGTCCTGCAACATATTCTACTGTAATAGAAGGAGTGAGCGATGATGGTAAACTTATTTATCATAGAGAACGAAAAACTATTAATGTAAAATAAAATGGGATTAGTAAAAAAGCATATATATATATTAATTTATTGTAAATTAGCATAATAAAATTTATATTTCTATCAAAATTTGCCAATTCCTTAATATTTTTATGCGCCACACTTTTATTTGTAATTATAATATGACGAAATACATGAAAATCTTAAATAAAGAAGATGTAAAAAAGTTTTTTGCAAAGAACGCAAACTTTATAATGTCCAACTTTTGCAATATTGAATATCCATCCTGACTTTGACACTTGGGTGTCGCAGATGATTTTAACCCTTTGAGATTCTCATAAATGGCTTGAAAATAGATTTGGATATACAAATCTCACAAGCTTAATGCAAATTTGGGTGTCGCATTGTCAAAGTCAGGAAGAAGATGTAAAAAACTTTTTTTGCAAAGAACGCAAAGTTTATAATGTCCAACTTTTGCAAAATTGAATATCCCTCCACCAACGACTAACGACTAAATACTAACGACTAAATACCAACGACTAAATACCAACGACTAAATACCAACGACTAACGACTAAATACCTTCTCAATCTTTCTGCTTATTAAAAAATAAACGGGCGCAGAAACAAAACCGCCGATTACATCAATTAAATAATGCGCTTTCAGATAAACCGTAGAACAAATTAAAATAAGGGCAACGGGAACGATTATATAAAAAATCTTACGCGAATATTTGAAAATAAAATACATGCAAATAAGACAAATTCCTACGTGCGAACTCGGAAACGCGCCGGTAGGTTTTTCGCCCATTTCTTGCAATGCTACCATTGTTGAGCGAAAAAATCCTTCGCACGGAATTGCATTATCGGGCGGCGAAAAATAAAACTGAGGACCTACCACAGGCAAAATTATAAACGTTATGTAATAAACGAAAAACGAACACAGTATTATAAAAATTGCGTGTTCCATACATTTTTTATTTTTCGCCAATGCAATAAAAACCGTAGCCGCAATAATAAAATAATACGACATATATCCAAAATTCATCAGCTCGTTTATCCATATCTGCGGAAAGTGTTTTACAAATTCCAGACTTGGCTGACAGCCAAACAGCCATTCATCGGCGGCAACAAAATATTTGTCTAAATTGCTGAATATATTTTCGTTGATATAATATGTTTCGGGATACCAATATGCAATAAATGCAAGCGGAAAAAGGTTGCGCACAAGCCAAATTATTTGCGTGTTTTTACGTTGATATACGAAAGTCAGCAGAAATATCGCGGCAACGAACAGCGTGCGATAAAAAATCATCGGCAGCGTGTTGTTTTCTTTTGCGCCGAAAATAATTGCAAATAATGCAGTTAGTACGGCGTAAATAATGCTTAATTTTTCTATCACGAAAAGATTTTTAATGATATTTTTCATCGTTTTATATTAATATTTTTCGGGAAATTCTGTTTTTATGGTTTCGCTTATTCCGCGCGTTAAATCGTAGTCGGCAACAAAATTAATATCGTCAAACAAAGGCTGGGTTTCGCATTTCCAGTTTCGCGCTTTCAGAATATTATATTTATCGCGGTTGAGCGTTGGCGATTTTCCAAACCAGCCGCAAACCGTGTCGAGCGAAAAACAAATTATTTTAAGAATAAAAATGGGAACGCAAATTTTTATTGCAAATTTTTTACCAAGAAGTTTTTTTACAATATCGGCATATTCGGCACTTGTGTAAACGTTGCCATCGCTCACAAAGTAGGCTTTTCGGGTGATGCCTTTTTGTATCATCAAAAAAATTGCTTTTGCCAAATCTTTCACATAAATAAATGTGAGATATTGCGGTTTTAAGCCTATTGAAGGCACAATGCCGTTTTTCACCGATTTTATAAATGCCAGATAATCTTTTTCTCGCGCACCGTAAACGCCAGTAGGACGAACGAATAAATAAGGAAAATCGGGAACGCTTGCGATAAAATTTTCGGATTTTATTTTGCTTTTTCCGTAGGCTGTATTTGGTTGCGGCGGTGCGCTGAGTTTTATCGGCTGCAAAGTTTTTTCATCACCCGCGCCCCAAGCCGAAAGACTGCTCATGTAAACAAAAATTTTGGGGAGCATATCGGTTCGACAAATACATTCGACAAAGTTTTTTGTAAACACAAAATTTACTCTGTCGAAGTCGCTTTTTTTATCGCATTTTGTAACGCCGGCATTGTGAATTATATAATCCCACGCGCCATTTTGGCGTTTAAATTCGTTTAATTGTGCAATTAATTTTTCCTTGTCGGAATAATTAAAGTCGATGAATTTTATTCGTTCATCGTTAAGGTATTTTTTGCTGCTCGAAGCGCGTATTCCTGCATAAGTTTCAAAGCCGAGTTCAAGTGATTTTTCAACCAAAAAACTACCAATAAAACCACTTGCGCCGGTTATTAGAATTTTCATTATCGTTTATATATCAAAAAAATTTCGTACAAAAATATAAAATTATGGCGAATATTGTTTAATTAGTCGTAAGTTGTAAGTCATAATTCGTAAGTCGTCTGCTGCTTGTTTTTTGCTAAATTGTTGATTTACTTGCTTGTTGAGTTGATTAGTTCTTTATAAACTTTATGATTTTTTGGTTAAAAATTTTTTGAGGCGCTATTTTTTGCAAAATAAATTGTTTGCCGATTTTGCCTGAAATGGTAATATTTTCATAATTGCAGGCTG
>JAITPP010000158.1 GCA_031289385.1 Prevotellaceae bacterium
GAATGGAATGTATGCCGTTTCTTTTTCTCAAAATGGACATTGTGTGAGGGTTGGGACAATCCGAATGTATTTACAATTGCAAAACTGCGCAGCAGCGGCTCTGAGAATCGCAAAATTCAGGAAGTCGGGCGTGGTTTGCGTTTGCCTTTCGATGAAAACGGACGACGAATAAGCAGCGAAGATTTTTATTTAACTTACATTATTGACTATTCCGAACGCGATTTTGCTCGCAAATTAGTTGGCGAAATCAATGCAGACGGCGGAAAATTGGCAGATGGCAAAATTACGGATAACATTTTGGAAATTCTTGTAAAATCTGGCTATGCAAATGAGAAAAATGCGGCATTTTTCAAATTGGGCGGCGAAGGAATTGTTGATTCAGAAAAAAATATAATAGACAGCGACAAACTTTTCGCATTGTTGCCCGAAGACAGCGGTTTGAAAGTGAAATCGGGGAAAATTACCGGTGATGGTTTGCCGCAACGCCCAATGGTAAAATTGCGAAAAGAAAATTTTGAAAAATTGCGCGACCTTTGGAAAGAAGTGACCAAACGCTATTTGCTGCATTTTGAAGAATTGGATAAAACTGAATTGACAAAGGTTTTACAAACAATTTTGTTAGACGATAATGTTTTTACAAAACCAAGCGTTCAGATTATTGAGCAATTTTTGCAAAAAGACGATGAAAAAGTTGAGTTGAGAAACAGCGGTTTTCGTTCGGTAACTTCTGATTTGGGCGTAATTTCTTATGGCGATTTTATCAAACGCTTACACGGTTCTACCAATTTGCCGTTAGATTTTTGGCATAAAAATATTGTTGAAGCGCGAAATGGCAAAGAAACGCGAAAAGAGCTGTTTAATATAATCACGCTTGATAATGTTGTAAAGAAATTCAAAGAAAAATTTGAAGAAATTTTTGCACAAAAATACGACTACTCGCCTCTTGATTTTACGGCAAATACAAGTTTATTTCAATCTGACGGCACTTCTTTCGTTGATGAATTGGCTCAAGGACTTTTAGGCGATAAAGTTGCAAGCGATTTTTTGGATAACAATAAATTTCTTTACGACAAAGCAGTTTATGACAGCGAAATAGAACACGAAGTTTTGAAAATTCAGCCAAAAAATGAAATCGTGGTTTACGGCAAACTACCAAAACAAAGTATAAAAGTTCCCACCTACACAGGCGGTACAACAAGTCCCGATTTTGTGTACGCTATCAGCAAAGACAACGGGCAAACCATAAATCTGCATTTGATTGTGGAAACCAAAAGTGAAAATCTGCGAATGTCCGATAAAGTTGCTGTAAAAGCGCAGGAAAAATTATTTAAAAATATTCCAAATGTAGAATGGCGAATGGAAACGAATGTTGCTACCTTTGAGTGTGATTTGAAAAAGTTAGCAGGATATTGAAAATGTACAAATACCAAACATCCTCCCTACCCCACCTCCATCTCAATAAAAATCCCTTTCAATCTTAGGTAGAGGCTGGCGACGGTGAATGTGTCTTTTTCGCAGTAGCGGGCTATGCGTTCTATGTCGTTTTGGTTGTAGTAAACGTCGGCTACCATCGAGCCGTCGATGTCGTCTTTGGGCGAGGGTATGTCGAAAATTGTTGCCATCAGATTAAGCGAGGTGTAGTTTTTGTAATCGCCGAAACGCCAAAGTTCCATTGTGTCTAAAAACGGTACTTCCCAAGGTTTTTTGCCGCCTACATCCAATATTCGCGGCAGTTCTATTTTGTTTATCAACATTCGGCGGGCGATATACGGAAAATCAAATTCTTTGCCGTTGTGGGCGCAAAGTTGAATGTCTTTTTTGTGTTTCTCGTAAAATTTTTTCATGCTGTCGGCAAAATCAATCAATAATGTGTTTTCGTCGTCGCCGTAAAATGATTTTACTCTGAATATGTTTTTTTCGTTTTTCTTGTAAATAAACCCCAGCGAAATACAAATAATTTTGCCAAATTCAGCCCATATTCCCGCTCGTTGATACGATTGTTCGGCATCTTCGTCGGGTTTCAAGTTTAATTTCATTTTCTTTTCCCACAATTCGCGAATATTTTGGGGAACATCGTCAAAACATTTGTATTGCGGAACTGTTTCAATATCAAGAAACAATATATTTTCTATGCGTTTATTCATCGTTTTTGCAAGGCTTTTTCTATGGTAGTTTTCAGAATATCAATAGCAACTTCGTTGTGTCCGCCTTGTGGAATTATAATGTCGGCATAGCGTTTTGTGGGCTCAATAAATTGCAGGTGCATTGGTTTCAGTATTTTTTCGTAACGTTCAATAACTTTCTCGACTGTTCGTCCACGTTCAACAATATCGCGGGCAATAACGCGAATAAGTCTGTCGTCGGCATCGGCATCCACAAAAATCTTGATACTCATTTCTTTGCACAGTTCGGGATGTGTATAAATTAAAATTCCTTCGATTATTATCACCGGTTGCGGCTCAACGTGAATGGTTTCGGCTGCTCGCGTGCAGGTAAGATACGAATAAATCGGTTGTTCTATTGCGTTTCCCTGTTTCAGCATTTTTACGTGTTTAACAAGCAAGTCGAAATCGAAAGCATTCGGGTGGTCGAAATTTATATTTTGCCGTTCTTCAACCGGAATATGGCTACTGTCTTTATAATATGAATCCTGAGGAATTATCGAAACATCTCCCGGAGGAAACAGTTCTGCAATTCGCCGTACTACTGTTGTTTTTCCGCTGCCTGTGCCGCCGGCAATACCAATTACTAACATATTTTTTTGATTTTGCTGCAAAATTAACGTTTTTTTTAGAAACTTAAATAATAAATCGGTTAAATTTTATCGAAATTTATTTTATCTGTGCGGAAAGTCAATTATTAATTACGATTTACTAATTACGATTTGGTTTTTGTTTATTTGAAATAGCACGCAGATGATGCTGATTTAGACAGATTTTTTCATTTTAAAATCTTTAAAAACTTTTTTTTGATTTGTTGATTTATTGATTTTTTGATTTGTTAATTTAAAATATCAATTTAATATGAGTTGTTTCAACTTTAAATATTACTTTTGTGATTAAATCCGTTTTTAATAAATTAAAAATCATAAGATATGCAAACTATTGACAATTACAATTTCAGCGGCAAACGAGCAATTATTCGTGTCGATTTTAACGTTCCTATGAACGAAAAGTTTGAAGTAACCGACGATACCCGTATCCGCGCAGCAATTCCAACAATCAAAAAGGTTTTGGAAAAAGGAGGTTCGGTAATTTTAATGTCGCACCTCGGACGCCCTAAAAAAAACAACGACGAAAAATTTTCGCTCGCGCACATCGTTGCTACAATTGAATCGCGCTTAGGCGTAAAAATTAATTTTGCAGGCGACTGCATGGGCGAAAAAGCCGCACATTTGGCAGCAACGCTTAAACCCGGCGAAGTTTTATTATTGGAAAATCTCCGTTTTTATGCCGAAGAAGAAGGCAAACCTCGCGGACTTGCCGACAATGCAAGCGATGAAGAAAAAACCGCTGCAAAAAAAGAAATCAAAGAAAAACAAAAAGAATTTTACAAAAAACTTGCCTCGTATGCCGATTGCTACATAAACGATGCTTTCGGAACGGCACACCGCGCACACGCTTCAACGGCGCTTATTGCCGAATATTTTCCTAACGATAAAATGTTCGGATACGTTATGGAAGGCGAATTAAAAGCAGTAAATAAAATTCTTGAATCGCCCGAACATCCTTTTACCGCTATACTTGGCGGCTCAAAAGTTTCGTCGAAAATTACAATTATCAAACGACTTTTAAACCGCGTAGATAATCTGATTATCGGCGGCGGAATGGGATTTACTTTCATAAAAGCGCAAGGCGGAAAAATAGGCGATTCGATATGCGAAGACGAATTTATGCCGTTGGCGTTGGAAATTTTGGAAGAAGCAAAAGAAAAAGGCGTGAAAATTTACCTTTCTGTCGAAACCGTTGCAGGCAACTCGTTTAGCGAAGATGCCGACATAAAAGTTGTTCCTATCGACAACATTCCCGACGGCTGGGAAGGAATGGACGCATCGCCAAAAACAATAGCAATTTGGGAAAGCGTAATCTTAAAATCAAAAACAATTCTTTGGAATGGACCTGTCGGAGTATTTGAATTTTCGAAATTTGCAGTAGGCACAGAAACAATAGCAAAAATAGTAGCCAAAGCAACAAAAAAAGGCGCATATTCGCTTATCGGCGGTGGCGATTCTGTTGCTGCAATTAATAAATTCGGATTGGCAAACGAAGTCAGTTACGTTTCGACAGGCGGCGGCGCACTGCTCGAATATATGGAAGGTATTGAACTTCCGGGCGTAAAAGCAATTTGCAGATAAACAAAAATATTGCATAAAACATTAAAAGACTTGTCGGATAAAACCGATAAGTTTTTTTTATTTTATAAATCTGTCGTTGTATTTTATCAAACTATAAAGTTTATTGTATTCACAAATTTAGTAATTTATAATTGATTTTCACCCCTTACGACTTATAACTTATGACTTACAACTTACGACTTACGACTTACAACTTACGACTTACAACTTTTTTACCTATCTTTGCCGTATTATGTCGGGAATTTATGTTCACATACCGTTTTGCAAGCAATTGTGTTATTATTGCGATTTTCATTTTAGCGTTTCGCTTGCGCGGAAAAGTGAAATGCTTGACGCTATTGTTAAAGAAATTCAAATGCGTGCTTGCGAATACGAGCAAATGCCTGAAACACTTTATTTTGGCGGTGGAACTCCAAGCGTATATTCGCCGTCGGAATTGAAAATTATTGTTGATGAAATTAAAAAAAAGTTCGGCATAAACAATTTTCACGAATTTACGGTAGAAGTCAATCCCGACGATTTGAGCGAAAAATATTTACACGATTTGTACGAGTTGGGTGTGAATCGTTTAAGCATAGGCGTTCAGTCGTTTATCGACGAGCATTTGCAATTTATGAACCGCCGCCACAATGCAAAACAATCTGTAAAATGTATAAAAATGGCGCAAAATGCGGGTTTTGGAAATATAAACGTCGATTTGATTTATGGACTTCCGCCGCTTACATTGCAGCAATGGCGCAAAAACATTGATATTTTTATTGATTTGGATGTTCCGCATCTTTCGGCTTATCATCTTGGAATTGAACAGAAAACGGTGTTTTACAAATATTTGGAGCAAGGAAAACTAAAACCTGTTGATGAAAAAACAAGCGCACAACAATACGAAATATTAGAAAAAACAACTTCGGATGCAGGATTTGAACATTACGAAATTTCGAATTTTGCAAAAAACAAATTATATTCCATTCACAACACTGCATATTGGCAAGGCAAGCCGTACATAGGTTTTGGTGCATCGGCACATTCGTACAACGGAAACAATATCAGACGCTGGAATATTGCAAACAACAAAAAATATATAGAGGCAATAAGCGCAAATCAGATTTTTTGGGAAGGCGAAAATCTAAGCCCCACCGAAAAATATAACGATTACATTCTCACCTCGTTGCGAACTATGTGGGGAGTGAACACCGATTTTATAAAAACAAATTTCGGCGAAACATTTTACAATTATTTTTACCAACAATCGCAACATTTTATACAACAAGGTTTGCTTATTTGCAGCAATAAACAAATAAAAATTCCGTCAAAGCATTTTTTATTATCAGATGGAATTATACGAGAACTTTTTTTTTAGTTGAAAGTTTGTCAAGTTATAAAGTTTATCAAGTTCGTCAAGTTATAAAGTTTATCAAGTTTGTCAAGTTATAAAGTTTGTCAAGTTCGTAAAGTTTGTCAAGTTATCAAGTTCGTAAAGTTTTTAAAGTTCATAAAGTTTTTTTGTGTTTTTTCTTGCTTTTAACCACAAAGGTCACAAAGATTTTCACAAAGAACACAAGGTTTTTTATTCTACAAAATTTATGTTTGATGTTTTTGCGTTTATTTCTTCTTAACTTTTATCACAAAGCAAGGCTCACAAAAGTTTTATTTAATCATATCCAAATGGCACAGCAGTAATTTGTTGTTTTTCGGATTGCGAAGATGCAGTCCGTTGCCTTCGCAATATTTGTACGATTTACATTCGGCGCACTTTTCTGTTTTTGTCCACGAGCGATTGCGCATAATTTGATAGCGTTCGTTCCAAATTGTCCAAAAATCATCGGTGTAAATATTTCCTTGAATATAATCGTCGCGCATACTTGGGCAGGCGCTTATAGAGCCATCTGCCAATACCGAGCCTACATTAATTCCTGCACGACAGAAAAAAGGCGTATCGCGAACATACATTTCGTATTTTCCCAAAAAACCTTCGCAACCAAATGAGGCGCGAATAATTCCTTCTTTTCGTGTTCTTTTTATAAATTCCATCATTTGTGTAAATTCGTCGGGCGAAAGTTTCAGCAACGGATTGTTTTCGGCGCGTCCTTTTGGAAAAATATTGAACAATCGCCAGTGTTTTACGCCTAAACTTATAAGTAATTTTTTTATATATTCCAATTCGTTTATCGTTCGTTTATTCACGCATGTTACTACATCGTAAACCAAGCCTTGTGTTGCTGCAATCATTGCAATAGCATTTTTTGCGCGTTCCCACGAGCCGTTTCGTCCGCGTAGCCAATCGTGAGTTTCGGAATTTAATCCATCAAAACTGACGGTAATCGAGCGCAAGCCTGAATTTAGCAATTCGTTGAATCGCGCTGCCGTAAATCCGTAGCCGTTGGTTACCATTCCCCAAGGGAAGCCACGATTGTATATTTCGTTTCCGCATTGAGCCAAATCTTTGCGCATTAAAGGTTCTCCGCCTGTGAGAACTATCATCGTTTTATGCGGATTTATGTGTGGCGTGATATTATCCAATACTTTCAAAAAATCATTCATTGGCATATCAGGAACAACCGATTCTTTGTTACAGTCGCTTCCGCAATGCAGGCAATTTAGATTGCAACGCAGAGTACATTCCCAAAATAAATAATTGAGTTCGTGCAACTTGCTTTGATTTCGTTTGTGCTGTTGATAAAGCGATAATATTATTTTGTTTTTAATATTCACTATTCTGCTGTGTCTTTTTTTGTTAATTCAATATTTTGTGTTTTCAAAAATTTGCCATAATACCAATTTCCATCGCCGTTTGTAACTTTGTCGGCATTTGTAAAAGTTATATCAACTTCTTTTGTTTCAAATTCGCCGCCATTTTCTTCGCCATCAATGTCTTCGGCTTTTAATTTTACGGAATTAATTGAAGAAGAATTAAATAAAAAAAGATATTTTCCATCGCTATCGGTATAAACGGTATCGCCCAAATATGTATTTCTTTGCTAAGTACATGACAAAAAATTATATTTTATTATATAATAATTTAATTATCAATAATATATAATGTTTTTTATCTTTGCAAAGTCTTTGATTTTCCGTGTTTTCATAGATAATTTGAAAAGGAATGAAAGACAATTATACACAAAATTTACTTGATGAATAGGCAACTTTGTTATTTTTCGGTTTCAAAAATCAAAAAATGACGAAAAAAAACGAAAAGTTTC
>JAITPP010000206.1 GCA_031289385.1 Prevotellaceae bacterium
GAATAAAAAAATCTGCGTAAATCTGTCGTATCTCTGCGTAATCTGCGTGCTTTTCAAATCAACAACTAAGCAATTAAACAAATCAACAACAATTCAAATCAATAAAAAAAACTTTGCGAACGTTGCGTTAATTGTTTTTAACCGCAAAGTACGCAAAGTATTTTATACTACAAATCTCGTGATTCGTAATTGTTTTCAGGCTTTTTCGGCGCTTCCAAGCACGTTTATACATTTATGCTTATAAAGTTCTTTTAACGCATCACGAGCCGGTCCTAAATATTTACGCGGGTCAAATTCTGTCGGTTTTGTTGCAAAAACTTCGCGAACGGCGGCAGTCATTGCCAAGCGTCCGTCGCTGTCGATATTTATTTTGCAAACAGCCGAAGTTGCTGCTTTGCGCAGCTGATCTTCGGGAATTCCTATCGCATCTTTCAACGCTCCGCCGTATTTGTTGATTGTTTCAACTTTGTCTTGCGGAACTGACGAAGAGCCGTGAAGAACAATCGGGAAACCCGGAATACGTTTTTCAATTTCTTCGAGAATATCAAAACGTAATGGCGGCGGAACTAATACGCCATCGGCATTACGAGTGCATTGGTCGGGTTTGAATTTGTTTGCGCCGTGTGATGTTCCTATCGAAATTGCTAACGAATCGACGCCTGTTTTTTTAACAAAATCTTCAACCTGTGCAGGCTCGGTATATGTGTGATGTTCTGCCGAAACTTCATCTTCGATACCTGCCAACACGCCAAGTTCGCCTTCGACTGTTACATCGTGAGCATGAGCATATTCAACAACTTTTTTTGTAAGTGCAACGTTTTCGTCATACGGAAGATGAGAACCGTCAATCATCACCGACGAAAAGCCTGTTTCTATACACGATTTGCAAAGTTCAAACGAGTCGCCGTGATCTAAATGCAGCACAACAGGAATTGCGTAACCAAGTTCTTTTGCATATTCAACAGCACCCTGAGCCATATATCGCAAAAGAGTTTGATTTGCATATTTTCGCGCTCCGCTCGAAACTTGTAAAATAACAGGAGACTTTGTTTCTACGCAAGCAGCAATGATAGCCTGCATTTGCTCCATATTGTTAAAATTAAATGCGGGGATTGCATACCCGCCGTCTATTGCTTTTTCAAACAATTTTTTAGAATTTACTAATCCTAATTCTTTGTAACTTACCATAACTTTTATAATTTTGTGAGTTTTTTCGTTGCACAAAAGTATGAAAAAATATAATAACAAATGCAATATTATTACAATATACTGATATACAAATATTTTGAAAATAAATTTTTTACAATAAATAATAAATTACAAAACATGAGTGAACAAAAATCAATTCTTATTCTTTGCGGTGGCGGTCCTGCGCCCGGAATAAACACTGTTATCAGTGCCGTATCAAAACAATTTATTGCGGCAGGCTACAAAGTTATTGGCTTGCACGAAGGCTACAGAAATTTATTTAACGGTAAAGCCGATACCGTTGATATTAATTTCGATTTTGCCGATAAAATTTTTAACACAGGAGGTTCTACCCTGCAAATGAGCAGATACAAACCTAAAAACGAGGAGTTTAATCCCGATTTTTTTGTTAAAAACAATATCAAACTTTTAGTTACAATAGGCGGCGACGATACGGCTTCGACAGCAACACGTATCTCTAATTATTTAGCCGAACATGATGTTAAAATTCAAAATATTCATGTTCCCAAAACTATTGATAACGATCTTCCGCTGCCCGAAGGAATTTCTACATTCGGCTACCAATCGGCAAAAGACGAAGGCACGCGAATTACAGCAGCCGTGTACGAAGATTCGCGCACAAGCGGCGTTTGGTTTGTTCTTTGCGCAATGGGCAGAGAAGCAGGGCATTTGGCATTCGGAATAGGCGCAGCAAGCCACTCGCCAATGATTATCATTCCCGAAATGTTTGATGATGAAAATCCTGTTACACTTGATAAAATTGTTAAACTGATTATTTCGTCAATCGTAAAACGCAAAATAATGAATGTTCCGTACGGAGTGGCGATAGTGAGCGAAGGCGTTTTTCATAACCTGCCCGACGAAGAACTTAAAAATTCGGGCGTAACATTTACTTACGACGAACACGGACATCCCGAACTCGGAACTGTAAGCAAAGCCCATATTTTTAACGTGCTTGTGCAAAATAAACTTAAAGAATTAAATTTAAATGTAAAAACTCGTCCCGTTGAATTGGGCTACGAATTGCGTTGCATTGCGCCAAAAGCATTTGATTTGTTCTACTGCAATTTACTTGGAATGGGAGTTAAAATTCTTTACGATCAAGGCTATACCGGCTGCATGGTTACAGGAAATCAGCGAGGCGACATAAAAGGCGTTTTTCTTAAAGATATGGTTGATCCGAAAACAGGAAAAATATCAACGCGGCTTGTAAACATGAAAGGAAACAAATGCCAAATGATATATCGTCACGGATTACAATATATTACCGAAACCGATTATGTTGCGGCAAGCAAATACCTAAGCAATCCCGAAGAATATGATTTTAATAAAATCGTA
>JAITPP010000263.1 GCA_031289385.1 Prevotellaceae bacterium
GATAAGACGGAAAAGTTGCTGAGTATCGGCGACATCGGTCATATATTTTTTGCCGTCGGCAGCCGGTAATTTCAGTTGGTTACAATTTGTAACCGACTCATTTCCTTCTTTTCGTAGCCGGTTTTTCAATACTTTCCAGTAATTTCGAGGGTCAGGGCTTTCGGTTAAGACAGCCACCACATCTACCACGGAAAAATACCATTCTTCCCGGTCTTCGTCCCAAAGGGTGCGGACTTTTTTCTCTTCAAAGAGTTTGATTGAATCTTTTTTTGTCATGAATTTTTATATTTAATTTTATTATATCTTCTAAATTGTAATTATCACATAAAACTCTGTTTCTGTCTTTGTCATTTTACAATATTTTTTGCAAATATAATCTATTTTTAGATAATATTAAACTAAAAAACGGCGTGCGGTATCGCAAAATTATTTCTAATTTTTAATTGATTTGTAAATTTAATATGTACCTTTGCATCCTATTTTAAAAAAAATATGAAAAATATGAAAGCGTTGAAACAAATTATTATTGCCGCTATTTTTATAACCGCTGTTTTCGCTTGCAAAAAAAGCGATAAAACAAATGTTGAATTTACATTTATTACAGTTGCCGACAGTACAGGAAATTATACTGACGATACAACAATAAACTGTTTTATATCAATAAGTTATTATGATGCCAAATGCAATGGCAACAAAACATTTTTAGCCGACAGCATAAATAAAGATTTTTTTGCATGGCTCAGTATATCCGAAGATAGCGAAATTGTTGTTACGCGCGACAATCTTAAAGAATGTGTGGCTGCCGAAATCAATCGATTTATAAAAGAAATTAATGAAGATGAGTCGCTTGCCGATTGCGAATCGTGCCGATATTCGGAACATATTGTTGAGCCGCAACTGCAATATCAAAACAGCAAAATAGTTTCGCTGGTTTATTCTTACTATCAATATTCGGGTGGAGCGCACGGAATGTACGGAATTACAACGTTTAACTACGACAAAAAAGACGGAACGGTTGTTAATATTGATAATTTATCGTCGAATATCGACTCGCTTACCGTGATTGCTCAAAAAGCATTTGTTGAACAAAACGGCAGTCTCGACGATTTTTGGTTTGACGATGATGGATTTTATTTGCCAAACACATTCTATTTTGATACCGACTATATTATTTTTTACTATCATCTTTACGACATTGCTCCGTACGCAGCCGGCGATTTTAAAGTAATGCTGAGCAACGATGAAGTAAAGCATCTTGTCAAATATATCGAATAAATAAATTATAAATCAAAATATCAGTTGTTTATCAAAATATATTGATGAACATCGATAAATTTTACACTAAAATTAAAAAATGCAAAAAATACGTAACATTGCAATAATCGCTCACGTTGATCACGGTAAAACTACGCTGGTTGATAAAATGATTTTGCAAGGAAAAATATTTCGCGAAAACGAAAAAACAGGCGAATTAATTCTTGATAACAACGATTTGGAACGCGAACGCGGAATTACAATACTCGCAAAAAACGTTTCGGTACAATACAAAGGCTACAAAATAAATATTATCGACACTCCCGGACACGTCGATTTCGGCGGCGAAGTTGAGCGCGTGCTTAATATGGCTGACGGCGTTCTGCTTTTGGTTGATGCTTTTGAAGGAACAATGCCGCAAACACGTTTTGTGCTGCAAAAAGCGTTGGCATTGGGATTGAAACCCGTTGTAGTAGTCAATAAAGTTGATAAACAAAATTGCCATCCCGACGAGGTAAACGAACAGGTTTTCGATTTGATGTTTAATCTTCATGCAAGCGAAAATCAACTGAATTTCAAAACAATATACGGAAGCGCAAAACAAGGCTGGATGTCAAACGACTGGAAAAATCCTGCCAAAGATATTTCTATACTGCTCGACACCATTCTCGAAGAAATTCCAGAGCCAAAAATCGTTGAAGGCAGTCCGCAACTTTTAATAACTTCGCTTGAATATTCGCCTTACGTCGGACGAATTGCAATCGGCAAACTCACTCGCGGAACACTGCGTTCGGGCGATAACATTTCGCTTGTAAAACACGACGGAACTCCCGAAAAAACAAAAATTCGCGAACTTATGATTTTCGAAGGCTTGTCGAAAACAAAAGTTGATGAAGTTAAATGCGGCGATATTTGTGCAATTGTTGGCATTGATGGCTTTGAAATAGGCGACACTATTGCCGATTACGAAAATCCCGAAGCCTTGCCGCCAATCACTGTTGATGAGCCTACAATGAGCATGACGTTTACCATAAACGATTCTCCGTTTTTCGGTAAAGACGGCAAATTTGTAACATCGCGCCACCTGAAAGAACGATTAGATCACGAACTCGAAAAAAATCTTGCCCTGCGCGTAAAACCCGGCGCAACAGCCGACTCGTTTATCGTTTACGGGCGCGGCGTTTTGCACATCAGCATACTTATCGAAACCATGCGCCGCGAAGGCTACGAACTGCAAATCGGGCAACCCAAAGTTGTTGATAAAAATATAAACGGCATACGCTGCGAGCCTATTGAACATCTTACAATAGACCTTCCCGAAGAATTTTCGGGAAAAGCCATAGAAATGGCTACGCGCCGCAAAGCCGCACTTTTGCATATAGAACATCGAGACGACCGCGTGCATCTCGATTTTGATATTCCCGCTCGCGGACTTATCGGATTGCGCAGTAACTTGCTGACAGCCACACAAGGCGAATCTATTGTTGCTCACCGTTTCAAAGGTTTTGAACCTTACAAAGGCGATATCGAAAAACGAGTAAACGGCTCGCTTGTTGCACTCGAAACAGGCATGGCTATTGCTTATGCAATGGATAAACTGCAAGACAGAGGCAAATATTTTGTAAGTCCGGGCGAGCAAATTTATGCAGGACAAGTTATCGGCGAACACTCGCGCAACGAAGATTTGACAATAAACATCTGCAAAACAAAGAAACTCACCAACATTCGCGCCTCAGGAACAGACGACAAAGCCGTACTTCCGCCACCCATAATATTTTCGCTTGAAGAAGCGCTTGAATACATTCAAGAAGACGAATATGTAGAAGTAACGCCGAAATTTATGCGTATGCGCAAAATAATTCTTGACGAAAACGAACGGAAACGAAAGGCTAAACAGGGGTAGAGCAATTATGAATTAAGAATGAAGAATTAAGAATTAAGAATGAAGAATTAAGAATTAAGAATTAAGAATTAAGAATTGAAAATTAGCGACAGATATTTTTCACGCAAATATTACATATAAAATATACCAAATACTAACGACTAACGACTAATTACCAAATATTTATGCGTTTGGTTTATTTGTTAATTCTTGATTCAAATATGAATCTGTTATCATCCTGCATTTCTTCTCCAAAATACAATATTTTATCATATTTTAAAGGAATAACCTCATTATCTGTTTTGTTGATAAATCCCCACTTGCGGTTTAATTTTACCAAAGCCAAATTTTCTCTAAAAAGCGATACGTAATCGTATTTACACGAAATAACTTCATTTCCACTTTTGTCAATAAGTCCATATTTGCCGTTTAATTTTACGATGGCATAATCTTTTGCGTTTTGTGCAAACGTTATGCTCGCAAAAAGAATAATTGCTGATGTTAGTAGTAAAAGTTTTTTCATTGTTTGTGTGTTTTAATTTAGGTTGCAAACATATAGAAAAACATCAAATTGTGCAAATAATTAAGTTATAAAGTTTGTCAAGTTATAAAGTTTATCAAGTTCGTAAAGTTTATCAAGTTATAAAGTTTATCAAGTTATAAAGTTTATAAAGTTTATAAAGTTTATCAAGTTCGTAAAGTTTATCAAGTTATAAAGTTCATAAAGATTTTTTTCAAATCAACAAAAAACAAATCAGCAAAAAACAAATCAGCAAAAAACAAATCAACAA
>JAITPP010000018.1 GCA_031289385.1 Prevotellaceae bacterium
GAATTGCCTCCATCTTCAGATGGAGGATGAAAAAGAACAATTTTACAGGCTTTAGCCAAATATATATAGGACAATTCGGCTAAAGCCTGTTATTTATATATTCTTCTGTTCCAAACAGATAAAGCTGTTGGCAATTCAACTAAATTTAAAATTCTTGCGCTACGCCGAACGAGGCAAAAAAACAATGTACAATTACAGAGTACCGAGTACGGATTACGGAATACCGATTACAGAAAAGGCAAGAGAAACTTTAACATCCTGCACCTTCTTTCAACTTGATAAACTTTCAACTTGACAAACTCTATAAACTATCTGCATAAAGTTCAACAACGTGTTTTACTTCTACGTTATCGCCATTTTGCGAAAGCATATCCATAAGTTGCAACATACAGGCAGGGCACGCCGTTGCTACAATATCGGGCTGTACAGATACGATATTATTGCGTTTTCGCTGTCCTATTTTGTTTGCCAAATCGTGCTGTGTTAATGTAAAACTGCCGCCGCTGCCGCAACAACTATCGGCTTCGGGCATTTCTACAAATTCAAGTCCCGACAGGTTTTTCAATATTTGTCGAGGTTGTGCAAAAACACCTAATGTCTTTTTCAAATGGCACGAATCGTGATACGTAACCTTACGAATATTCCCGTTTTTTTGCGGCGAAAGTTTAAAGTCTATTTTCAAAACGTCTGTCAAAAATTCGGTAATATCCATTGTTTTAGCGTGCAGTTCGTCTATTTGCTGTTGCTCGTCATGAGTAAAATATTTTTTAAATCGCAGCCAGTTTTCTTTAATATTGGAGGCACAGGTAGCACACGGCGATATTAAATAATCAAATTCCGACTGTTTCAGCAAATTCAGATTTGTTTTTACCAAACGCTTAAATGAAACATGATCGCCCGACACTAAATTGGGAATTCCGCAGCACACTAAATTATCAGGCATGAAAACGCCAACTTCGTGCTTTTCAAAAACTTTCATCGTTGCGTTTGATACTTTCACAAAAAGTTTATCGGGAACACAACCCGGAAAAAATGCTACTTTAATATTGCTGCTACCCGCCGAAGTGTTTATATTTCCAAATTTGGCAGAAAAACTTTTATTTTCGAGATGCGGAAAATGCCGCTTACCAACAAAGGGTTGCAGAACAGGCACTTTAAATGTTCCCATTTTTTTATTTGCCTTAAACATAAACAGGCGTTGAAAACGGCTTGAAAATGCTACAAAAAAACTCATTAATTTGGGACGCGGCAAAATAAATCTGAAAACAATTTTTTTGATTTTGCTTAATCCTTTATATTCGGTAACCAAGCGGCGTGCGTGCAAAAATATATCTATCGTATTTACACCCGAAGGACAATTTGTTTGGCACGAGCCGCACAACAGACATCTATCGAGCCTCTCTCCCACTCCATCAACATCTTTAAGAATTTCATAAGCCAAATTTTCTAAAAGAACAATTTTTCCGCGACTAACATCCGCCTCTTTCGCGGTAACACCATAAACAGGGCAAACAGCCTGACACAGTCCGCAGTGCATACAGCCCGTCAGTTGATCGTCGATAGCCATCAGTTGCTTTGCCAATTTGGTTACGGATATATCATGTTTTGTTTTGTTTCGCATGATTTTTCTCCTATAAAATTTTTTTACCTGCATTAAAAAGATATTTCGGGTCGAGTGCACGCCTCAAATTTTTAGAAAATTCAATTGTTGCGCGATTGGTTTCTTTTTCCATCCATTTTGCTTTTGCCATGCCAATGCCGTGTTCGCCCGAAAGTGTACCTTGAAGATTAAGAGCGGTATCAAAAATTTCATCAACAGCGGCTTCAACACGTTTAAATTCTTCTTTATCACGGCGATCGCAAAGAATTGTAGGATGCAGATTTCCATCGCCCGCGTGTCCAAAAGTGCCAATTTCGAGATTGTATTTTTTCGCAATTCTATTAACCGCAGCAACCATTGCAGGAACTTTGGAACGCGGCACTGTTGCGTCTTCAAGAACTGTTGTTGGACGCGCACGCGCTAAGGCAGGCAAGGCATTACGCCGCGCTTCCCATATTTTGTGTTTTTCATCTTCATCTTTGGCTACCTTAATATTTGTTGCACCGCATTTTTTACACAATTCCATAACTTTTTCGGCATCTTCTTCAACTCCCTGTAAGTGATTGCCATCTACTTCGATAAGAAGAATTGCATCTGCTTCGGTAGGAAGTCCTGCTTTGGTGTACGCCTCAACATATTTAAGACATTTTTTATCTAAAATTTCCAAAGTGCAAGGAATAATATGCGCTGCAATAATCGCCGCAACGGTTTCAGACGCTTTGTTAATATCGTCATAAACAGCCATCATTGCTTTGGAGGCTTTTGGCGGCGGCACTAATTTGAGAATAATTTGAGAAAATACGCCAAGCGTACCTTCTGAACTAAGCATCAGCCCGCCCAGATTGTAGCCTGTAACGCATTTCACGGTGCGCGAGCCTGTTTTTATCAAATCGCCGTTATAATCAAAAAATTCTATTCCCATAAGATAATCTTTGGTTACGCCGTATTTCAATCCGCGCAAGCCGCCTGCGTTAAGGGCAACGTTTCCGCCAAGAGTTGAAACGGTTTGCGAACCCGGGTCGGGTGGATAAAAAAGTCCGTGAGTACTTACCGCTTCGGCAAAAACCGAAGTTATAACTCCCGGCTCAACTACGGCATATAAATCCTGTTCGTTGATTTCGATAATTCTGTTAAGCCTATTGGTTAATATTACCACCGATTCGGCAGACGACGGAATTACCGCTCCCGAAAGATTTGTGCCAGCACCGCGCACGGTAATGGGCAAACTGTTTTTGTAAGCAAGTTTAACGGTTTTGCCTAATTGTTCCTGAGTTGCGGGCATTACAACCAATGCGGGAATTTGAGGCGTAAGTACAGCCGCATCGTAAGAGTAGGCTTGTCTATCAACTTCCTCATACAAAACATATTCTGCGCCTGCAATGTTTATAAATTCTTTTATTAAATTTTTATTCATATCAGTAAAATTAAATAATTTTATTCAAACCAGTTTTCGTTTTTCATCATTTCGTAAATGCTGTCGGCGGTGCTTATTCTGTCGATATCATCGCGATTTGAGAAAAATAATAATGTAATATTTTTTTCGGGAATTTTGCCTGCATAAATTGTAAATCCGCCGTTATCGCCAAGATGATAAATACATTCGGGTTCGTTTGGGGCTTGCTGTATAAACCAGCCGTAGCCGTAACTTGTGTTTTTATTATATCCGTATTCGGCATCGGTGTTGATTAGAATTTTGGGCGAATATGCTTGTTTTTTCGATTCGGCGGTTATGATTTTATCATCGCGCAAAGCCTTTTCCCATTTAGCAAAATCGCGTATCGAAGTGTAAAGCCCGCCGTCGGCTTTTGATGCAAAAAAGTTTGTTTCGCCGTAATCACATTCGGTATAAATATTTTTATCGTTATCGAAAGTATATCCGTGCGCCATGTTTGGAATTGCTTTTTCTGCCTCGAAATAAACGGAATTTGTCATTCCTGCCACGTCAAAAATATGCTGTTTCATGTAGGTATCAAAATCAATGTCTGCAACTCGCGGAATAATTTGATACACAAGTTGAAACGTTGGATTCATGTATTCGTATTGCGTTCCGGGTTGAAAATTTAATTTTTGCAAATCAATCAAATATTGGCATGATTCTACATCGGTTGAATAGAGCATAAAATTTTTATCTGTTCGCTGTCGTGCATCTGGTATTCCCGAAGTGTGGCTTAGAATATGATGCAGTGTTATATCATTATAAAAATCGGCTTTAAATTCGGGAAAAAGCGTTTTCAGATTATCGTTTAGCGACAATAATCCCTGTTCGGCAAGTTTCAAAATTGCAACGGCAGAAAATTGTTTTGAAACCGAGGCTATGCAAAAATTTGTTTCGGGCGTGATTGGCGTTTTTGTTTGCATATCGGCAATTCCGTAGCATTTTTCAAATACAATGCTATCGCCTTTCATAACAACTACGGCAGCGCCGGGCTGGTTGTTATCGGAATAAATTGCAGAAAACAGCGAATCGATTTTGTTGCAAAAATCAGATTTGTTTTCGTTTGTGTGTTTACATGAAATCATTGTCAGCAAAAGTAATATTTGTGCAAAGATAATAATAATATTTTTTTTCATTTTATTAGGGTTTTATGTATTTATCATCAAATAAATCGTATGGAACTTTTATTTCGGCGAATTGTGTATAATTGGAATTTTCTTTTTTGATATAATATTTGCCTTTATATTCAAAATTCGGTATTGTTGTTAGTGTTGCAGGCACTTTATTGTCGGTAGCGCCGTTGAGGTAAATCGGGCGTACTATATTGTCGGTGAAATCTATAAGCGCATTTCTTTTTTTAGTATAACTGAAACATTGCGTTAATATTGAAGGTGTTAAATCTGAACGAATTGTTTTATAATTATCAAATATATTGTAATATTGAGGTGAAGACACCATTGTATATGATGTATAATTATTTTTTACCAATATTCCATAATATAAATTATTTACTTTGGTTACTACAAGTAATTCTTTTGCCTCTGCTGCCCCATCGGTAAAATCTATTTTTCCTGTTTTCATATCTACTCTTGCCCCGCTCGGATACCAATTAACTCTATACACCGATACATAATATGTATTATTAACAATTTCGCTATATGGTCTCGTGGCAGCATAACGTAAATCCGCAGATTGGTTTTTCCATATTTGTTCAATTGTAGTGAAATCGCGCCCGTTTATTTTATATCCGAATAATCCGCAATCGCCTGCTGTACCTCCTGTAACAGCAAACACTATATAATCGCCATTCCACAAAGCAGAAGGATATCTATTGTTGGGACTATAAGATTCATATTTCATTTGAAATGACAATGTATTAACCGTTCCATTTTGTATAATGCCAAAGCCGCGCAATTTATAGGAATTTCGGAATGCAAAAATCAAGTCGTCTCCTCGCTTGTCGGTATTAAAGTTATAGCCGATAGATGCACTGTAATTATTTTCATTCAAAAATAAATTCAATGCTTCGACATTATCTTTTGTATTATATTCTGTTTGGTTGATATTAATAGTTGATTCGTTATTTTCTGGAACAAAATCAATTTCTTCTTCTTCAACAGATATAATACCAAGTAGCGTATTCAACAATTTTGTGTTGTTGTCTAATTTTGTTTCTAATTCGGCAAGTCGTGTCTGTATGCGATTTTCGCTTTTAGAAACGCTTGCGCAGCCTGCAAGTAACAGAATACTCGCTGCAAAAATTAATATTTTTTTCATTATTTTAATTTTATGTATTTATCATCAAATAAATCGTATGGAACTTTTATTTCGGCGAATTGTGTATAATTGGCATTTTCTTTTTTGATATAATATTTGCCTTTATATTCAAAAGTCGGTATTGTTGTGAGCGTTGCAGGCACTTTTTTGTCGGTAACACCGTTGAGGTAAATCGGGCGTACTATATTGTCGGTGAAATCTATAAG
>JAITPP010000125.1 GCA_031289385.1 Prevotellaceae bacterium
AGTTACAAGAGATTACATTTACAGTACCTGCTGGACAAACAACATTGCAATTAGAATATAGATATTATTCACAAACAAGCAGTTCTTTTGAATTGAAAAATGTAAGTTTGGTTGAATTATAAATTTTAAAATTGTATAAAAGTTACCCTATAAAAAATAGGGTAGCTTTTATTCACTAAAAAAAACGAAAAAATGAATATTTTATACAAAAGATTTACTTTGTTTGCGGTTATTATCTTTGTTTGCAGTTTATTTGCGATTGCTGCTTGTTCCAATAAATCGGAAGAGCCAAAGCCTAAATCGGAATTAACGGCAGTGCTTAACGGCTCTAATAATTTTAGTTGGAATTCGGAAGGCAGATTTTTAACAATCACATCTGCCGAAGATTGGACAATAAGCATATCCTATCCGCAAGGTGCACAATCGGGCTGGTGTTCGGTTAGCGTATCGGCAGGTACGGCAAATAAAAGCGTTTGGATAAGCACGGTAAAAAACAATTCAAGCGAAAGCAGAGAGGCTACAATAACAGTAAAATCAGAACATTATACCGTACCTATCGAAATATTTCAAAGCAATATAAACGATGTTATTCCCGTTGAAGTACAAAAACATGTAGAACTTCCAAAAATAGAAGATCCCGAATGGCTTTTGGACTATAATCCGGGTGAATTTATAATTGAATATTCGATAATAAAAAAACATCCAAAATGGGTAGCATGGCGATTGCATCACGGAAATATTGGCTCTTCGGGGCGCACGGATGCTTGGCAATTTGACCCGCGCATACCATCGGCATATAGTCCTTTGCGTGAAGATTTTACAAGTACAAGTTATAATAATCGCGGGCATCTTTGCCCTTCTGCCGATCGTACTTTTTCACGAGAAATGAATGCACAAACATTCATGTATTCCAACATGTCGCCGCAAATGGGCGATTTTAACGGCGGAATATGGGGAACATTGGAAACGAAAGTACGCGGATGGGTTAATGGCGCAGATACATTGTATATTTGCGCAGGCGGTACAATACTTAAAGAAAGCGATATTATTGCACACACAACTCCAAGTTCAATGGCTATTCCTAAATATTACTTTAAAGTGATATTGCGCAAGAAACCATCAGGAACGTATGATGCCATTGGCTTTTGGTTTGAACATAGAAAATATACTGAAAGTTTATCGGTAGCGCACGCCAAAACAATTGATGAGATTGAAACGCTTACAGGATTAGATTTCTTCTACTATCTGCCGGCGGATGTACAAAATACTGTTGAGGCAACATTTAATCCGTCATCTTGGGGACTTTGATAATGATTAGTGATTAATGATTAGTGATTAATAAAGCACATTAACATATTAACACATTAGCACATTAAAAAACACATTAGCACATTAAAAAACATATTAACATATTAACACATTGGCAAATTAATGAAGCATATATTATTGATATTGATAATGTCGGGTTTTTACCTGACAATTAATGCACAAGATAAAAAATATACTATCTTGTTTTACAACGTAGAAAATCTTTTTGATACAATAAATTCGCCCGATGTACGTGACGAAGAATTTACACCCTCAGGAGCAAAAAAATGGGATGGAAAAAAATATTGGCAAAAACTGAGTAAACTCGAAGAAGTTTTTTATGCCGTATCATCTTCGGTAAAAAGTTATCCAACTATCATAGGAGTATCCGAAATTGAAAATCGCAATGTACTTGAAGATATTGCAGCCTTACAAAAACTTCAAAAAGCCAATTATCAAATAGCGCATTTTGATTCGCCCGATGCACGCGGCGTAGATGTGGCTTTGTTTTATCGTCCCGACCAGTTCAAATACGAAGGCAGCATACCGATTAGGGTTGATGTAGGTTTTAGAACACGCGATATTCTTATGGTGTGGGGAACTATCGAAAACGAAAAATTTTGTTTTTTCGTATGCCATTTTCCCTCACGGATAGGAGGCAAACAATCGTCGGAAATACGGCGTGTAACAGCCGCAGAATATATGCGCAAAGCCGCCGACTCGATGATGCTCGTTTATCCGGGTATAAAAATTGCAATCATGGGCGATATGAACGACGATCCTGTTGATAAAAGTTTATACGAAACAATGGGCGCAAAAGGAAAAGAAAAAGAAGTTGCCACTAACGGATTGTTTAATCCGTTTTACGAAATGTTTAAAAAAGGATTCGGCTCGCTTGCTTACGCCGATGGGTGGAATTTGTTTGATAATATAATTGTAAACGAAGCTCTGCTGAACGGCGAAAAAGGAACTCTGAAACTGATAAAAACCAACGGAAATAAATATTACGGAAATATTTTTAACCGCTCGTTTTTGCTGCAACAAAGCGGACAATACAAAAATTATCCTCTTCGCACTTTTGTCGGAAATGTTTTTCAAAATGGTTATAGCGATCACTTACCCGTATTTATTAATATAGCAAAATAACAAATTAAAAATATGAGAATAAAAAAATTATTACTATTATTATTTTTTGTGTTTACAGCCGGTATGGCTTTGGCACAAGAGGTTGGCGGAATTAAGGGGAAACTTGTAGAACGAACAACCCGACAACCTATCGAAGGTGTAAAGGTAAGCCTGAATACACCTGCACCTTTGGAAACATATACCAATACCGAAGGCGTTTTTGAATTTAACAATGTTCCTGTCGGTACGTGGGATGTATCTTTTAAATCAACCGACTACACTGCTGTAACGCTTACTGCAAATGTTAAAACAGGAATAACAACAGAATTTAATATTATTTCATTATCTACCGAATTTGCAGGCGATTATGATTTTACTTCTGTTGAAGTAGAATTTGATAACGATAACGGCGATGTAGGACAGGATTTGCCAATCACACTATCGGCATCAAAAGATGTTTTTGAAAACATTGCAAGTTATGATTTCGGAATACTTCGCTTTCGCAGTCGCGGATACGATAACAGCACGGCAAAAGTATATCTTAACGGAATATACATGAACGATGCACAAAGCGGATACACCCCTTGGTCGCTCTGGGGCGGGCTTAACGATGCCACACGCAATCAGGAATCAAGCAGCGCACTGAAAATATCAGATTACGGCGTAGGCTCAATAAACGGAGTAACCAATATCAACGCCAAACCATCGCAAATACGTAAAGGCTTTCGCGCAAGCGCAGTTAATGCAAGCGGACAATATCTTTTTCGCGGTATGATTACTTATGCTTCGGGCGAAAACAATAAAGGATGGTCTTATGCACTTTCGGCATCTACACGTCAAGGCGGAAACTTTTGGGTAAACGGCGTAGATTACAACGCATGGTCGTATTTCGGCTCTGTTGAAAAACGATTTAGCAACAGCAGCCTTGCTCTTACATTTTTCGGCGCGCCTACCATTCGCGGCGTACAGGCAGCATCTACACAAGAAGTGTACGATTTGGTAAACAGCAATTTTTACAACGCCAACTGGGGATACCAAAACGGCGAAAAACGCAATGCCCGCGTTCGCGATAATCACGAGCCTGTGGTGATGCTTAATTATACTCTTGATATTAATCCAAAAAATAAATTAGAGGCAGGCATTTCATACCGTTTTGGACGTAACGGATATTCGGCGTTGGAATGGTATGATGCACAAGATCCGCGCCCCGATTACTATCGCTACCTGCCAAGTTATTTTAGCGAAAATCCAAATCCCAACAACAACGATCCTGTTAAAGCCGCTTATTTGGAAGAAGGCTGGGCTTCGGATTGGAATGTACGGCAAATTAACTGGGCTGCATTGTATGATGTAAACCGCAACAGTTATTTCGATTCATCCGACGGCGTTATACCCGGAACTACCGCTACAACACGCCGCTCGAAATACATAGTTGAAGAACGCCGCACCGATCAACAGGATTTAAATGCAAGCGTAAAATTATCATCGACCTTATCCAATAATTTCAAACTTAATTATGGCTTTGATTATCGTATAAATCAAACAGAATATTTTAAAGTTGTGAAAGACTTGCTGGGAGGCGAATACTGGTTGGATGTTGATCAGTTTGCTGAACGCGATTTTGGCGCAGGCGATGCTGTTCAAAACGATATGAATCATCCAAACCGTATTGTTGGCGAAGGCGATAAATTCGGATACGATTATTATTCTAAATTAAACAGCCAGCGTTTGTGGACAACATTGCAATACAACGGCGGGCATTGGGAGGCTTACGCCGCACTCGAAGGCGGACATACCATTTTTTGGCGCGAAGGATTGTATAGAAAAGGATTGTATCCAAATAATTCGATAGGAAACTCAATAGCACAGGATTTTTGGACATATACCGCAAAAATAGGCGCAACATATAAAATATCGGGCGCACACACTATTTGGGCAAATATGGCTTTAATTCAAAATGCACCAAATTTCAACCATTCGATGACATCGCCAAAAACACGCAACGATTTTCTACCCGGACTTACTACCGAAAAAATCGCCAGCGCAGATTTGAATTACTCGCTGCATCTGTCGTGGATAAAAATGCGACTGTCGGGTTATTTCACAACTATAAAAGACCAAGTAAACGTAATAAATTTTTACGACGATTTGCACCGCACATTTGTTAATTTTGCTATGAGCGGAATCGACCAAAGCCACACAGGCTTAGAAGTTGGCGTTGAAATACCATTATTTTATGATATTACTCTGAAAAGTGCGCTAAGTTACGGATATTACATTTATACATCTAATCCTAACGTAACCATAACAGCCGACAATAACAGCAATGTATTCAGCAGCAATGTTGCCGATGAAGCGGTTTATTGGAAAAACTATAAAGTGTCGGGAACTCCGCAAACGGCTTTCGATGTAGGATTGGATTATCGCTCGCGTAAAAATTTATTTTTAGGCATCGATCTTGGATATTTTGACGCAAATTATATATCATTAAATCCATTGCGCCGAACAGATATGGTTATTTCATCGCTTATTATGGAAAACAGATATGATGAAATTGCAGAAATAACACATCAGGAAAAATTTCCAAGCGCATTTGTTCTTAACGCCAACATAGGTAAATTTTGGTATATAGGAAAATATATGCTTGGAGTAAATCTCGATATAAAAAATATCTTAAACAACAAGGAAATTAAAAGCGGCGGTTACGAGCAAATGCGTTTAACCAGAGATACTTCCAACGCATCACAAATATCTTATTCGCCGTTTGACTCAAAATATTTTTACTTAATGGGTACTACTTATTATCTGAATGTATATTTCCGTTTCTGATAAATAAATTTTTTGAATAAATTAATATGAATTAAAAAATGAAAAAAATGAAAAATATAACATTACTTTCTATAATCCTGCTTACGCTGATATTTGCAGGATGTACAGAATATGACGAGCCCGCAGAATTTGTTCCTGCGCAAATGCAAGCAAATATGACTGTGAAACAACTGAAAGCACTATTCACATCATCGCCGCTTATGGTTGAAAATGAAGATGCTGTTGTGGCGGGAAAAGTTATAAGCACCGATAAATACGGCAATTTGTACCGCACATTGTATATTCAAGACGAAACCTCAGGTATCGAAATAAAAATAGGAAAAACAACCCTATACAATACCTACAAAGTGGGACAAATAATTTATATCAAGCCGCATCATCTTTGTTTGGGACAGTACGGCGGTATGGTAAGTTTAGGCTCGCCATCAACCGACAGCAAATATCAAAACTCGTGGATTGATGTGCCATTGCTTATTAACAGTACAATATTCAGAGGCGAAGAATCAACTCCCGTAACGCCCAAAATTATTCAGACAACATCCGATATTAATGACGATACATTCGGCACGTTGGTTACGTTGAAAAATGCAAGCTACAAATCGGGAAATTTGCTTACATGGGCGCAGAAAAACGAAACAGAAACAACCGAAGATGAGTCGAGTTACGGCGAACAAACTTTCACACTGAGCGATGGACGCGAAATTGTAGTGCGAACAAGCGGATATGCAAAATTTGCCGATACGCCAATCAGTTGTTATACAGCGTCGGGCGCGACAGAGCCTATCGTTACAGGAAAAAAAGTAAATATAACAGGAATACTTACAAAATATAACGGCACATATCAGTTAGTACTGAATACAGATAAAGACGTATTATCGGCACAGTAAGAAACAATTGCGAACTACGGATTACGGCTGTCATAAAAGCACGCAGATAACGCAGATTTAAAGGATTTACGCAGATAAAAATTAAAATACAAATTATTTATTGATAATAAACACAATAAAAATCTGCGTAAATTTGTTTTATCTGCGTTATCTGCTGCTAAAAATTTTGTGAGTACCCTTTTAGTGA
>JAITPP010000155.1 GCA_031289385.1 Prevotellaceae bacterium
TTTGTTACTAAGGGTACTCACAAAAATAAGGTTTAAATCAAATTTACATATTTAGAAAGAATGGTTTTTTATCATTTTCAACAGATTTTATACCCTACCTGAGTATTATCGCTCGATATAAAAACTATAAACAAAAGTACGGCGCACAAAAACATAATATAATTACTCCCGCTCAACCCGCACGACTTGTAGAATGAAAAATTACGAGAATTACGAGAGTTTTTATATAAAACAATAGATATAGCACGTGTTGCTATTCTGCAAATATTTATTTTATCACGATATAGTGAAAAACCCTAAGCCGAATAAGGAGTATTAATGATTTTTATCACAATTCGTTTAATTTTTCAAAATATATTATTTCTGACATATTTGCATATTTTTTATATAGATCAATTGTACTAAAAACAACGTCGTTTTTTTCATCCAATATTATATAACTGCCTATTCCAATATTTTTATACTTAATATTAAGGTCAAGCGATTTTAAAAATCTATGTGGATATTTAAACATATTAATAATTTGGATAGGAGATTTTTTTCTTTTCGGTCGTTGTAACCTATAAATTACCTGTTCGTTTTCTATTATATCAAAAAAACGGATGGTTTCTTTATCATCACTCACATCTTGCCCTGATATGGGAAAAAAGGCAACATTAATCTTATTTTTTAGTATTTTCGTTACCTCAGGGAATATTGCGTACGAACTGCAGCCAATATCAAAAAGATAAATTACCTTATATTGTTTTTCAGAATTAAATATTTTTTGCTTTAATTCTTCATTAGTATAAAAATCAAAATATTTGTCATATTTGATTTTATCAATAGTATCCTGCGACTTTGCGGGCAAAGCAATAGCAAGAAATACAACGCAGCCTATTATTTTTAGTGTTTTCATTTTTAAACCACCTCCATATTTATGCTGTAAATAAAATAATTATGGTAAATTTGGAATATTTGGTAAACATTCCGAATTTTTATTTTCTGTAAAACCGGCATATTACAGTAAACAAATTTTAAAAAACTATGTAAATATTTTTTCATAAGAACGTTATTTTTATAACTGCAAATGTAAAAACAATATTCTATTACGCAAAATATTTATAAAAAATTTTTGGTTTTATTTTAAATTGATATTTTCCAAATATTGATTCATTATATTAGAAATGACGAAAACCACAATTTAAAATGCATCTTAACACATCCAAACGGTTAAAATATCTAAAAATTATAATATCTTTGTAGTCAAAATAGCAATTTATGTGGGGCGTAAAATTTTAAATGACAAATAAACACTTATAAAAACAGAATAATAAATGATGAAAAAACTTTTAATTTTGGCATTTGGTATATTTATATCAACAGCAAGCCAAGCACAGGTAAAAACGGGTATTGAAGTATTAAGAGACAGCAACTTTAAAGTACTCGAAGGCAAAAGAGTAGGACTTATTACAAATCAAACAGGAGTTGATAGAAACTTAAAATCAACTATCGACATTTTGTTTGATGCGCCAAATGTAAATTTGGTTGCTCTGTATTGTCCCGAACACGGAATACGCGGTGAATATGCCGCCGGCGAAAAAATCGACAATGCCGCCGACAAGCAAACAGGGTTGCCCGTTCACAGTTTGTACGGCGTAAACAAAAAACCAACGCCGCAAATACTGAAAGGAATAGATGTATTAGTTTATGATATTCAGGATATTGGATGCCGTTCATATACTTATATCAGCACAATGGGATTGGTGATTGAAGCGGCTGCCGAAAACGATATAGAAGTAATCGTTCTCGACCGTCCCAATCCGCTGGGAGGCAATAAGTTTGAAGGACGCCCATACATCGACGAGCCGCGATTAATATCGCTTGTAAGCCAGTTTCCTGTAACTTACGTACACGGTTTTACGGTAGGCGAACTTGCCAATTTTTTGAACGAAGAAGGTTTACTGAAAAATAAAATCAAATGCAAACTTACCGTAATATCAATGGAAGGCTGGCAACGCAGCATGAATTTTGCAGCAACGGGCTTGCCTTGGATAATTTCGTCGCCGCACATTCCGCGTGCAACTACGGCTTATTTTTACGCTATGTCGGGAATTTTGGGTGAATTAGGTTCGTTTAATATCGGAATCGGATATACCTTGCCTTTCGAATTATTTGCCGCCGAATGGATTGATGCCGAAAAATTAGCAAAAAACTTAAATGATTTGAATATCAGCGGTGTGCGCTTTCGTCCGATGCACTTCAAACCGTTTTATCACGCGCAAAAAGACGTTTTTTTACACGGAGTTCAAACCTTTATCACCGATTACGAAAAAGTCCCGCTCACACTCATACAATTTTACGTTTTGCAGGAATGTTATAAATTAAATCCCGATAAAAACGTATTTGAATTATGCGAAAAATCACGACTGAATATGTTTGATAAAGTGTGCGGAACAAGCAAAATAAGAGAAACATTTTCAAAAACATTTACCGTAGAATCAATACAAAATATCTGGAATCAGGATGTTGATGTATTTAAGAAAAAAGCGGAAAAATATTTTTTATATAAATAACAAATAGTATATTTAACTTATAATAAAATTATTACGAATGAAGACAAAAATTTTTATTACATCAATTTTGAGTTGCCTGCTGATTTACAGTTGCAACAAACAAACAACATTGCCTGTTTCGCTAACGTGGGAAATGGGGCAAAACGGAATTAAACCCGGCGTATGCGAACAAACGTTTTATATCAAAAACACGGGTAAAACCGAGTTGAAAGATAATTGGGTTATTTATTTCAACCAAATATCAACATCGTCGTCGCTACCCGATGACAGTGCGGCTTTGGTGGTGGAACGCATAAGTTCTACATACTTTAAAATGTATCCCACAGAGAATTACAAACCAATTTCTCCCAACGAAACATTTAAATTTACATTTCTCAGCAAAGGCGCAGTTATAAAAGAATCGACTGCACCGCAAGGCGTATATATTGTTTTTACCGATGAAAACGGAAAAGAACAAACACCTCAAAACATTGCTATTGAGTTAATTCCATTTACAAAAGATTATCAATGGACACGCAAAAACACCAAAGAAATTCCGTATCCCGACGGTAATTATATGTACGAACAA